>DASTQG010000229.1:0-6112 GCA_035761885.1 Steroidobacteraceae bacterium
GGCGGCGTGCCGATCATCAGCGGCATGCCCGGATGAGCGGAGCTCATCTGCGCTCGGGGGCGGCCCTGCTCGCCACCGGGATCTTGGCCGCCTGCGGTCGAGATACGCCGGCGACGTGCACGCGCCGCGCGGCCGCATCGAGGCGCACTTCGCGCAGGTTCACCAGATCGATCTGCAGTCCGCGGTCGCAGGTCGACTGTCCCGAGTGGCTGTGGCCGCCGCACTTCACGGCGACCAGCAGGTCGTGCGCGCGAGCGAACTTCACAGCCGACTGGACGTCGGCGACGCTGGCCGGTTGCACGATCAGCGCCGGGCGCTTGTCGAACGAGGGATTCAGGATGCGCCGCGCATCGTCGTAGCCCGCATCGCCGGCGAGCAGGAGCTTCCCGGAAAGTCCCGCCGCGAGATCGCGAATCTGCGCACCGCGCAGCGTGATGTCGCGGCCATCGCCGGTCACTGCCTGGATATCCGGAATCTGGCTCGCCGCGGCAGCGGCATACACGGTGCGGAATGCGGGCAGGCCGACGGCAGCGGCCAGCAGAGAGGAGGTGACGAATTCGCGGCGCTTCATGGCTCCCTCGTTCTTTTGGTGCGGCGAGGCGCGAGAGTAGAAACGCGCACGTGGGCAAATGCAAGCGGGCCGCACAGGACGGACCGCCCCACAGCGTGACGAGCGTGGGGCGGGTGGCCCGGGGAGTGCCCGGCGCGGGCGGGGGAGGCCGCCGGCTACAGCGACCGCAGGTACTGCTCCAGATCCGCGCGTTCGGACGCGGAGAGTCCGAGGTCCAGGAAGTCGTCGTAATGCCCGATCACGTCGGCGAGCGTCGCGAAGCGGCCGTCGTGATAGAAGCCGCCGCGCATGTGCGTCCACAGGCCACGCAGCGGCGCGGTGCGGTAGCGCTGGTCCGGCGAGCGTTCGGACTGGAAGTCGTCGATGCCTATTTCAGCCGCCGTGTGCATGTTCCAGCCGGGCTCGGTGAACAGCGGCGGCACGTGACAGGTGGCGCACTTCGCCTTGCCGTTGAAGAGGGTCTCACCGCGCGAGGCGGCCTGGCGGTTGTAACTGTTACGCGGCGCGCGCGGCACCGGCAGTGCCAGCTGGTAGATCTGCAGCACGCCGAGGAGCGGCGTGATGTGGTCCTCCTCCGAGCGGACGTTGCCGAACCCCTCGCGGGCCGCGATCGGAAAGCGCTCCGCGTCGTTGAGACGCGGATCGTAGAACGTCCCCTTGCCGTGCATCTCCAGGTTGGCGACGAACGCGTTCCAGTGCGAGATGCCGCCCCAGCCGGTCCAGGTATGCAGGTTCACTCCCGCAAGCCCGAACGCCGGTGGAATGAGCGTCGCCGCGGTCTTGCCGTCCGGGCGCAGCGCCTTGCCGTCGAGGAACACTTCGGCGTCGAATTTGCCGGGGCCCCACAGCCCCAGCACCGTGCGCAACGTCGGCACGCTCACCCCCAGCAGCTGCGCCACGGGCTCGAGTCGTGGTGCGAAGGAGATGATCGCGCCGATGTTGAGATCGCGATTCGCCCAGCCGTCGCGCCGGCGCCCGATGCCGGCCTGGAAGGAATCATCGACGGTCGAATGGCAGAGCGCGCACTGGATGCCGATGGAAGTGATGCGCCCCTGCGGGTCGAAGAACCCGGTCAGACCGACGACCGCGTTCTGGCGCAGGAGCTCGAGCGTCACCGCCGGATCGTCGAGGTCCACGGCGTCGCGCCGCAGCGCGCGAATGGTTGCGCGCGACAGGTTCTCCACGTCGACCTTCAGGCCGAGGCCGAGCGCCTGTGTCGGGCTGAGCCCGTCGCCGATGCCGCCGTTCGCGGTGCCCGCGATGGTCAGGTGCAGGCCGAGCGTGCCGCCCCAGAAATCCTCGTCGCCGAACGTCGCATACCGGAACGCGTCGCGACCAGCGCGAAACTGCTGCACCGCGTTGAGGTCGGCAAAAAAATCAGCGTGCGTGCGGTGGCGATCGTCAGCCAGCGAGTGTGTCGATGCGAGAAGCGTGCAGGCCGCGAGCGCGGCCGCGATGATCGTGGGGTTCATGAGAGCGTCCTCTCAGTTGCTACCCTGATGAATGCACGACTCGCAGGCAACGTTCCCGATTGTATATTCGACCACGTGGCGCGAGGGGAGCGCGCGCGGCGGAACGTTGTAAATGATTCGCGACGGTGCGGGCGAAGCTGCGTCTCTCCTGCCTCGACTGGAAAACGTGGGACGAAGTGCGGGCGCTGGTTGAAGGAACTCGCGGCGCTGGTGATTTCTGAAGGCCTCCTTGTACGATGTCAGGGAGATCGTGAGAACGGAGCGCAGTTTGACGTCGATCCGCGAGCAACTGCAGAGCGAGCAATGACGACGGGGTTTCGCCGCAACGTCGGTGTCGCGGCCGGCGCACTGCTGGCGAGCTCCGCCACGCTCGTGTGCTGCGTGCTGCCCGCTGTCATGGTCTCGCTGGGAGCCGGCGCGGCGCTGGCGGGCCTCGTGACCGCCGTGCCGCAGCTGGTCTGGCTGAGCGAGCGCAAAGCTCTGGTGTTCGGCATCGCCGGCGTGCTCCTGCTCGTGAGCGGGGCGCTGCTGTGGAACGCGCGTCGCCTGCCGTGTCCCGCGGACCCGCTGGCGGCACGAACCTGCATGCGCCTCAGGTCGGTCAGTCACTGGCTCTTCGGTTTCGCCACGCTCCTGTACGTGGTCGGCGCCTCGTTCGCCTTTCTCCTGCCCGTTCTCGCCGCCTCCAAGGAGAACCTTTCGTGATCCACCTCCTGCGCCTTGGTTCGTTCCTCGCCGCCGCGCTCGTTTCGGTCGCGGCGCTGTCCGCCGACGTGGACAAGCCTGCGGCGCTCGTCGCCGACGGCGTCCCGCCGGTGTCGCAGGCGCTCGCCGCACAGGCTCGTCCTTACATGGAGTTCCGCACCGCGCGTTTCTCCGGGTGGAACGCGAGCGATCGTTCGATGCTGATCGCGACGCGCTTCGCCAACACGGCGCAACTGCATCGCGTGAAGCAGCCGATGGGCGCGCGCGAGCAGATCAGCTTCGAGGAAGAGCCGCTCGCCGGTGACTGGTCGCCCGCGGGGGACGTACTCGTCGCGCGCAAGGACGTGGGCGGCAACGAGTTCTTCCAGCTGTACACGCTGGCATCGGGCCGGCTCACGCTGATCACCGACGGCAAGAGCCGCAACGAGTTCGGCGCCTGGAGCAGCGGCGGCAAGTGGGTCGGCTACGTCTCCACGCGGCGCAACGGTACCGACTCGGATCTGTACGTGGTCGATCCGCGCGATCCGAAGACCGACCGGTTGCTCGCGCAGGTGAAGGGCGGCGGCTGGGATGTGCTGGATTTCGCTCCCGACGACCAGAGCCTGATCGCCACCGAGTTCATCTCCGTCACCAAGTCGAACCTGTACCGCGTCGATCTCGCCAGCGGTGCGATGACTGCGATCGGCGATCTGCGCAAGGCGATCGCCTACGGGGGTGCGCAGTACGCGCCCGACGGTACGCTGTGGGTGACCTCGGACGAGGGCTCGGATTTCCTGCGGCTCGGGACGCTCGATCCCACGACCGGCAGGTTCACCGCGCGCAGTCCGGAGACGCGCTGGGACGTGGAGGATTTCGACGTCTCGGACGATGGCAGTTTCATCGCCTATGCGCTCAACGAGGCTGGCAGCAACACCGTCAAGGTGATGAATGCGCGCAGCGGAGCGGTGCGGGCAGTCAGCGGACTGCCCAAAGGTGTGGCGGGCCAGATCGACATTGCGCCCTGGAACACTATCGGCCTCACGTTCTCCTCGGCACGCAGTACCGCGGATGCTTACTCGATCGATCCGGAGACGCTCGCGGTGACGCGCTGGACCGCCAGCGAGATGGGCGGTCTGGACCCGCAGGCGAACGCCGAACCCGAGTTGATCGAGGTGAAGAGCTTCGACGGCGAGCCGCTGTCGGGGTTCCTGTATCGCCCCGACCCGCGCAAGTTCGCGGGCAGGCGGCCGCTGATCATTTCCATCCACGGCGGGCCGGAGAGCCAGGCCCAGCCCGGCTTTCTCGGCCGCAACAACTTCTACCTGAACGAGCTGGGCATTGCGATCTTCTTTCCGAACGTGCGCGGCTCGACCGGCTTCGGCAAGCGTTTCGTGAGCCTCGACAACGGTCCGTTCAGGCGCGAGGACTCCGTCAAGGACATCGGCGCATTCCTCGACGCGCTGGCGAAGGATGCGACGCTCGATCCGGCGCGCTTCGCCGTTGCCGGCGGCTCCTACGGCGGCTACATGTGCTACGCGAGCGCGATCCGCTACGGCGAGCGGCTCAGGAGCGCCAACTGCGTCGTCGCGATCTCGAGCTTCGTCACGTTCCTGGAGAATACGCAGAGCTACCGGCGCGATCTGCGGCGCGTGGAGTACGGCGACGAACGCGACGCGAAGCAGCGCGCCAAGCTGGTGGAGATCTCACCCATGACCAGCGTCGACAAGTTGCGCACGCCGCTCTTCGTCGTGACCGGTGCCAACGATCCACGCGTGCCCGCTTCCGAAGCCGACCAGATCGTCAAGGCGGTGCGCGCCAAGGGCGGCAAGGCCTGGCACCTGCTGGCAAGCAACGAGGGTCACGGATTTGCGAAGAAAGAGAACGCCGACTACCAGTTCTGGAGCGCGGTTCAGTTCTGGCGTGAAACGCTGCTGAACTGACCGCGCAGCGCGATCTTGATGTCCACCAGCGGCGTGCCGTCGATGGCTTCGAGCGGTGACACCTTCAGGCTCGTCGCGGCGACCTCGATCACCCGGACCTGGTGCAGACCCACCGGGTTGGGGCGATCCTGCGAACGCGTCGCGAACACACCAGTGAGTGGCAAGGTCGCGTCGTTGCGTGGATGAACCCGCAACACCGTGCGCTGCGCGCGGTGCAGCCACGTGAGCACGACCAGCTCGTCGCCGATCGCCAACCGCTCGAGGGCCGGCGCGAAACGCGGCAGCAGATCGAGCCAGGCAGCCGGCGCGCCTTCGTCGCCCTGCAGCGGTGCGGCGTCAAGATCCACTAGCTCGGAGCGGACTCGTCCGATCGGCTCGAT
Source organism: Steroidobacteraceae bacterium (assembly GCA_035761885.1). Taxonomy (GTDB): domain Bacteria; phylum Pseudomonadota; class Gammaproteobacteria; order Steroidobacterales; family Steroidobacteraceae; genus DASTQG01. The sequence goes on from DASTQG010000229.1 coordinate 5,048, forward strand.
GACGAACATGTCGCTCATGCGAGTTCTCCTGTAGGACAACCGGCCGGCGCAACGGCCGACCTGCTGATAGCGGCCTCTCGGAATGAGTCTAGACTCCCTCAGCCTATTCGACCCTGTTTCCCGCGTCGCTGGCGGCTGCACACAGGCTCACAGGAGTGACCCGCCATGGCAGCCCGTAAAGCTGGCAGACCTGATTCGCGCAAGAAGACACCTCGCAAGGCAGGGGAGAAGCCGCGCTCGCGCGGCGCAGAGTTGCCCGCGAAGAGTTCCGCACGCGCCACGGTTTCCGGGCCGGCGCGCAAGCCCGGTGCGCCTGCCGCGGTAGATCCCGCGAGCGCAAAGATGGCCGGCACTGAGCAACTCGCCGCCGCCTTCCCGCACAACGCCGCGAAACCGTCCGAGTTCGGTGGCGATCCGCCCGCGACCGGCCAGGCGGTGGAACCTTCAGACCCGAAGGTGAGCGCCAGCACCCTCAGCGAGAGCAACGCGTCGCCGAAAGTGGGCAAGGGCGTCCCGCAGATGGGCTTCAATCCGGCCTCCGGACCGCTCGACCGCGTTCGCGTGGATTCGGGCGGCAAGGCCCTGACCACCAACCAGGGCGTGCCCATTGCGGACAACCAGAACTCGCTCAAGGCGGGTCTGCGCGGCCCCTCGCTCCTCGAAGATTTCATACTGCGCGAGAAAATCACGCATTTCGATCACGAGCGCATACCCGAACGCATCGTGCATGCCCGCGGATCGGGCGCGCACGGGTATTTCGAATGCTACGCGCCGCTCACGGATCTCACGCGCGCCTCGATCTTCGCGGAGGCGGGCAAGCGAACGCCCGTGTTCGTGCGTTTCTCGACGGTTGCGGGAGAGCGCGGCTCCACCGACACGGCGCGCGACGTGCGCGGCTTCGCAGTGAAGTTCTACACCGACGAGGGCAACTGGGATCTCGTCGGCAACAACATCCCGGTGTTCTTCATCCAGGACGCGATGAAGTTTCCGGACATCATTCACGCCGTGAAGCCCGAGCCGCACCATGCCATGCCACAGGCAGCCTCCGCTCACGACACGTTCTGG
>DASTQG010000230.1:0-2232 GCA_035761885.1 Steroidobacteraceae bacterium
GGCGCGCCGTTGAGAAACGGAGACTTCATCGGCGATGTGTGCTTGGGCGGCAGCTGCAACTGTGTGCAGTACCAGGTCACACCTCACTGCAACGGAACGCACACGGAGTGCATCGGGCACGTGACGCGCCAGCACGTGAGCGTTCGCGACATCTACGCGGGCGGCCTGCAGCGAGCGCTGCTCGTGAGCGTCACCCCCGTGCCGGCGGAATCCAGCCGCGAGGACACCGACCCGGCGCCGCACCCGGACGACCGGATCATCACGGCCGAAGCGCTGAAGGCGGCCTGGCTGCCCTTCTCCGCGACCCGTGCCAACGCACTCGTGATACGCACACTCCCCAACGACGTCACCAAGATGGCGCGCAACTACGAGGACGGTTCGCCGCCCGCATACCTCACGCGCCAGGCCGCGGAGTTGCTCGTGGCGCGCGGCATCGAGCACCTGGTGCTGGATGTGCCCTCGTTCGATCGTTCGCACGACCAGGGCAAGCTCACGGGCCACCGCATCTTCTGGGGATTGCCGGTCGGCAGCACCGACGTGACTTCCGCGCAGCGTCCGCAGGCGACGATCACCGAGATGGCCTATGTGCCCAGCGCGCTCGACGATGGCCGCTACATCCTCGATCTTCAGGTGGCGCCGTTCGCAACCGACGCCGCGCCCAGCAGGCCCCTGCTCTACTCCGCGACCGACGCACGGTGACGGCATGAGGGCACGCGGAACGACGGACCGGGAAGAGGCGCAGGCACGCGACCGCACCGATCCGCTGCGCGCCTTTCGCGAGCGCTTCCACCTGCCGCGCGGCAAGACACGTCCGCACGCGTTGTACCTGTGCGGAAACTCCCTCGGCCTTCAGCCGAGGGACGCCGCGTCGCTGATCCAGCGTGAGCTCGAGGACTGGGCCGCGCTCGGCGTGCTCGGCCATCACCAGGGTCGCAACCCCTGGTTGCCGTACCACGAGCAGCTCGCCGGGGACACGGCGCTGATCGTGGGTGCGCGTGAGCAGGAAGTGGTCAACATGAACACGCTCACGGTGAACCTGCACCTCATGCTCGTGAGCTTCTACCGGCCCACGCGCGAGCGGCCGGCGATCCTCATTGAGCAGGGTGCATTCCCCTCCGATCGTTACGCGGTGGCCTCGCAGATTGCCTACCACGGCTTCGACTCGCGCACGGTGCTGATCGAGATCGCGCCGCGCGCCGGCGAGGATTGCCTGCGGCAGGAGGACATCGATGCGCTGATCGCCCGCGAAGGTCATCGCATCGCGCTGGTGATGCTGCCCGGCGTGCAGTACCGCACCGGACAGGCTTTCGACATGGCGCGCATCACGCGCCTCGCGCACGCGCAAGGCTGCCGGGTCGGCTTCGATCTCGCGCACGCGGCCGGCAACCTGGAGCTGTCGCTGCACGAGTGGGGTCCCGACTTCGCCGTGTGGTGCAGCTACAAGTACCTCAACGGCGGTCCCGGTGCGATCGCGGGCTGCTTCGTGCACGAACGGCATGCGCAGTCGATCGCGCTGCCGCGCTTCGCCGGCTGGTGGGGCCACAACAAGGACAAGCGCTTCCTCATGGGCCCGGACTTCGAGGTGCTCGAGGGTGCGGAAGGCTGGCAGCTCAGCAATCCGCCGATCTTTTCGATGGCGCCGCTCATCGCCTCGTTCGCGCTGTTTCGCGAAGCGGGCATGCCGGCTCTGCACGCAAAGTCGGTGCAGCTCACCGGCTACCTCGAGTCGCTGCTCGACGAGAGGCTCGCGGGGCGCGTCACGAGCGTCACGCCACGCTGTCCGGCTGAACGCGGTTGTCAGCTCTCGCTGCGCCTGCAGAGCGGACGCACCACTGGCCGCGCAGTGTTCGAGGAGCTCACGCGCCGCGACGTCATCGTCGACTGGCGCGAGCCGGACGTGATCCGCGTGGCTCCGGTGCCGCTGTACAACACGTTCGAGGATGCCTGGGAGTTCGTCGACGTCCTGGCGCACGCGCTGGAGGGCTGAGCCCGGATGCAGCCCTCCGCCGTCACCGTGGTAGGGGCCGGCCTCGCCGGAAGCCTGCTGGGCACATTCCTCGCGCGCCGCGGCTTCAAGCCGACACTGTTCGAGCGCCGTCCCGACATGCGGCGCGAGCAGATCTCCGCGGGCCGCTCGATCAACCTCGCGCTCGCCGACCGCGGCATTCACGCGCTCGAACGCGCCGGCGTGATCGACCTGGTGCGTCCGCTCATGATTCCGATGCGCGGGCG
>DASTQG010000231.1:0-6458 GCA_035761885.1 Steroidobacteraceae bacterium
CGGACTTTGCAATATTGCAAAGTCCGGTACCTGCTAGCCGCCCGCGGACTGCTTGAGCTCCAGGACGCGCGGCTGCGCGCGACGGGTTCTCTCGAGCACACGCGCGAGGAAGGTGCCCGTGTGTGAGGTCGGGTGGCGCGCGATTTCTTCGGGCGTGCCGGTGGCCACCACCGTGCCGCCGCCATCGCCGCCTTCGGGCCCCAGATCCACGACATAGTCCGCCGTCTTGATCACATCGAGGTTGTGCTCGATCACGACGATGGTGTTGCCGTCGTCGCGCAGCCGGTGCAGCACCGCCAGCAGTTGCGCGATGTCGTGGAAGTGCAGGCCTGTCGTGGGCTCGTCGAGGATGTAGAGCGTGCGGCCCGTGGCGCGCTTGGACAATTCCTTGGCCAGCTTCACCCGTTGTGCCTCGCCGCCGGAGAGCGTGGTGGCATTCTGGCCGATGCGCACGTAGGAGAGTCCCACCGCCTGCAGGGTGTCGAGCTTGCTCGCGACCGCCGGTACGTTGCGGAAGAACGCGAGCGCGTCCTCGACCGTCATCTCCAGCACTTCGTGGATGTTGCGCCCCTTGTAGCGGATCTCGAGCGTCTCGCGGTTGTAGCGCCGGCCCTTGCACACGTCGCACGCCACGTACACGTCGGGCAGGAAGTGCATCTCGACCTTGATGACACCATCGCCCTGGCACGCCTCGCAGCGGCCGCCCTTCACGTTGAAACTGAAGCGCCCGGCCTCGTAGCCGCGCGCGCGCGATTCGGGCACTGCCGCGAACAGCTCGCGGATGATGGTGAACACGCCTGTATAGGTCGCTGGATTGGAGCGCGGCGTGCGGCCGATCGGGCTCTGGTCGATGTCGATGACGCGATCGATGTGCTCCATGCCCTCGATGTCACGGCACGGCGCCGGGTCGTAGTTGGTGTCGTTCAGGCGCCCGGCCATGTGCCGGTAGAGCGTGTCGTTTACGAGCGTCGACTTGCCCGAGCCTGACACGCCCGTCACGCACGTCATCAGGCCGATCGGAAACTGCGCGGTGACGCCCTTGAGATTGTTGCCGGTCGCTTCGATCACTCGCAGGTAGCGTGCGTCGGGACGTCGGCGCGCTTCAGGGACCTCGATCTGCATCGCGCCGCTCAGGTACTGGCCGGTGATCGAGTCCGGATTGCGCTCGATGTCCTGCGGCGTGCCCTGCGCGACGATCATGCCGCCGTGCACGCCTGCTCCGGGGCCGAGATCCACGACGTGATCGGCGCTCCCGATCGCTTCCTCGTCGTGCTCCACGACGATCACGGTATTACCGAGGTCGCGCAGCCGCACCAGTGTTGCCAGCAGCCGTTGATTGTCGCGCTGATGCAGCCCGATGGAGGGCTCGTCGAGGATGTACATGACGCCCACGAGACCGGATCCCACCTGGCTGGCGAGACGGATGCGTTGCGCCTCGCCGCCGGAAAGCGTTTCCGCGCTGCGATCCAGCGTCAGGTACTGCAGGCCCACGTTGGCGAGGAAGCGCAGGCGGTCGGCGATCTCCTTGACGATCTTGTTGGCGATCTCGCCGCGCCAGCCTTCGATGGCCATCCCGCCGAAGAACGCGAGCGCGGCGCCGACCGACAGGCTCGTGATCTGAGGCAGGCTGCGGTCGGCGACGAACACGTGCCGCGCCGCGCGATTGAGCCGCGTGCCCTCGCAATCGGGGCAGGGGCGGTTGTTCAGGTACTTGGCCAGCTCTTCGCGGACCGTGGTCGATTCGGTCTCGCGGTAGCGCCGTTCGAGGTTCGGCAGGATGCCCTCGAACTTGTGCTTGCGTTTATAAGCCCTTCCCGAGCCATCGAGGTAACGGAACTCGATCTGTTCCTCGCCGCTGCCGGACAGCAGCACGTCCTGCGCCTTCTTCGGCAGGTCGACCCAGGGCTCCTCGATGTCGAACTTGTAGTGCCGCGCGAGGGCCTGGATGAGCTGAAAGTAATAGGCGTTGCGCCGGTCCCAGCCGCGCACCGCGCCGCCCGCGAGGCTCAGGTGCGGATGCACCACCACGCGCTGCGGGTCGAAAAACTGCTTCACGCCCAGGCCATCGCAGGTGGGGCAAGCGCCCACCGGGTTGTTGAACGAGAACAGGCGCGGCTCGAGCTCCTGCAGGCTGTAACCGCAGATCGAGCACGCCATGCGGTCGGAGAACACCATCTCCTCGCGGCCGCCGTCCATGAACCCGATCCGCGCGACGCCGTCGCCGAGCCCCAGCGCCGTTTCGAACGATTCCGCCAGTCGCTGCGTCAGGTCTTCGCGCACCTTGAAGCGGTCCACCACCACCTCGATGCTGTGCTTGCGCTTGGGATCGAGTTTGGGGCGCTCGTCCAGCTCGACCACCTTGCCGTCGATGCGCGCGCGCACGAAGCCCTGGCTGCGCAGGTCATTGAGGAGGTCGGTGTGCTCGCCCTTGCGCTCGGTCACCACCGGCGCCAGCAGCAGCAGTGCCGCGCCCTCGGGCAGTGCCAGCACCTGGTCCACCATCTGGCTCACGGTCTGCGCCGCAAGCTCCTGCCCGTGGTCGGGGCAGCGCGGGATGCCGGCTCGCGCGTACAGAAGACGCAGGTAATCGTAGATCTCGGTGACCGTGCCGACGGTGGAACGGGGGTTGTGCGAGGTCGACTTCTGCTCGATGGCGATGGCGGGCGACAGACCCTCGATCGTGTCGACGTCGGGCTTCTCCATCATCGAAAGGAACTGCCGCGCATACGCCGACAGCGACTCGACGTAACGCCGCTGGCCTTCCGCGTAGATCGTGTCGAAGGCGAGCGAGGACTTGCCCGACCCGGACAATCCCGTGAACACGATCAGGCGGTCGCGCGGGAGGTCGAGGTCGAGGTTGCGAAGGTTGTGCGTGCGTGCGCCGCGGATCCGAATCATAGGGGTCGTCTACTATACCTGCCTCGCGACGCTACGCGCTAAGATAGGCGGACCCCTCACAGGAGAGCCTCATGGCCCGCGGCGTCAACAAGGTCATACTCATCGGAAATCTGGGCGCGGACCCGGAAACCAAGTCGATGCCCAGCGGCATGCAGGTCGCCAACATCCGTCTCGCCACCAGCGAATCGTTCAAGGACAAGCAGACCAACGAGTGGCAGGAGCGCACCGAGTGGCACAACGTGGCCATGTTCGGGCGCCTGGCCGAAATCGCCGGCGAATACCTGCGCAAGGGCTCCAAGGTGTACATCGAGGGGAAACTGCGCACTCGCAAGTGGCAGGACAAGCAGGGCAACGACCGCTACAGCACCGAGGTCATCGCCAACGAGATGCAGATGCTCGACGGTCGCGGCGGCGGCGCGGGCGGGGGTGGCGGCGGCATGGGTGGCGAGGGTCGCCAGGATCGCTCGCGCGCCGAAGAAGCCCCGCGCTCCAGCGGCGGCGGCGGCGCCGAGGATTTCGACGACGACATTCCGTTCTAGGAGGTACCGGATACTTGCATTTGTTGGCATTCTCCGGCGGGACCCTCCGAAGAATGCCAACAAATGCAAGTATCCGGTACCTGATCCATGAGCGATCCCATCACTCCTTATCGCGGCGAGCTGCGGGAGCTCTATCTCATCGAGTCGCTCGCCGCGGCGGTCAGGGCGCAGTCGCGCGACTGGCCTTCGTGGGACCTCACGCCGCGGCAACTGTGCGACATCGAGCTGCTGCTCAACGGTGCTTTCTCTCCATTGCACGGCTTCATGACGCGACGCGACTACGAGCGCGTCGTCGCCGAAATGCGCACCGCCGACGGCACGCTCTGGCCGATTCCGATCACGCTCGACGTCAGCCAGGCTTTCGCCGACAGCATCGGCACCGGCATGCAGATCGCGCTGCGCGACAGCGAAGGGGTGCTGATCGCGGTGCTCGAGGTGCAGGACATCTGGAAGGCCGACAAGCGTGCCGAAGCGCTGAGCGTGTACGGCACCGAGGACACCACGCATCCGGGCGTGAATACCCTGCAGCGCACGCATCCGGTGTACGTGGGCGGCTCGCTGCGTGGCGTGAGTGCGCCGACGCACTACGATTTTCGGCACCTGCGCGACACCCCGCGCGAACTGCGCGAGCGCTTTCGCAAGCACGGCTGGCGGCGCGTGGTGGCCTTCCAGACGCGCAACCCCATGCATCGCGCGCACCAGGAGCTCACCGTGCGCGCCGCGCACCAGGCCGAAGCCAACCTGCTGCTGCACCCGGTCGTGGGCATGACGCGTCCGGGCGACATCGACTACTACACGCGCGTGCGTTGCTACGAGCACATCCTCAAGCGCTATCCCGAGCACACGACGGCGTTGAGCCTGCTGCCCATGGCGATGCGCATGGCCGGGCCGCGCGAAGCGCTGTGGCACGCGATCGTGCAGCGCAATTACGGCTGCACGCATTTCATCGTCGGGCGCGATCACGCCGGACCGGGGCGCGATGCGAACGGCCATCGCTTCTACGGCCCGTACGACGCGCAGGCGCTGGTGCACGAGCACCAGAAGGAGATCGGCATCCAGATGATGCCGTTTCGCGAGATGGCCTACGTGCAGGAGCTGGACAAGTACCTCGCGGTCGATGAAACGACGCCCGACCAGACCGTGCTCACGATCTCGGGCACCGAGCTGCGCCGTCGCCTGCAGGAAGGCAGCGAGATACCCGCGTGGTTCTCGTATCCCGAGGTGGTCGAGGAACTGCGGCGCACGCATCCGCCGCGTCATCGTCAGGGTTTCTGCATTTTCTTCACGGGCCTGTCGGGCGCGGGCAAGTCGACACTGGCGAACGCGGTGCTGGTGCGCCTGCTGGAGCGCGGCGCGCGTCGCGTGACGCTGCTGGATGGCGACATCGTCCGCCGGCACCTCTCGAGCGAGCTGGGGTTCTCGCGCGCGCACCGCGACCTGAACATCCTGCGCATCGGTTTCGTGGCGAGCGAGATCGTCAAGAACGGCGGCATCGCGCTGTGCGCCCCGATCGCGCCCTACACGGATACGCGCCGCCGGGTGCGCGAGCTGGTGGAGCCCTACGGCGGCTTCATCGAAGTGCACGTCGCCACGCCCATCGAGGTGTGCGAGGAGCGCGACCGCAAGGGCCTGTACGCCAAGGCCCGCGCCGGCCTCATCAAGGAATTCACCGGCGTGAACGATCCGTATGAAACGCCGGTCAAACCCGAGCTGCGGATCGACACCAGTGACATGACTCCGGACATCGCCGCGAACGACATCGTGGTCAAGCTCGAAAGCCTGGGATATCTGAGATAGGAGACCCCGCCATGTACTGCTCGTCCCTGATACGAAGCCTGCTCGTCTGTACGCTGCTCGCGGCCGTCCCCGCCTGGGCGGCTGCGGACGTGTACCAGGACGCGGTGATGAACAAGGACCGCAGCGCCAAGGACCGCGAGCGCGATGCGCGCGAGCTGCCCGCCGAAGTGCTCAAGTTCGCGGGTTTCAAGCCGGGACAGAAAGTCGCCGACATCTTCGGCGGCGCCGGTTATTACGCCGAGCTCGTCAGCTATGTCGTGGGACCGCAGGGGCAGGTGCTGCTCCTGAACAATGCGCCTTACCACGAGTTCGCGAAGGACGGTCTCAAGGAACGCTTCACCGAAGGTCGCCTCCCGAACGTCAAGCGCACCACGGTCGAGAGTTGCAACCTGCGGCTCGGGCAGGCGCAGTTCGACGGCGCGCTGATCGTGATGTCGTATCACGATCTCTATTACAAGGACGAAGGCTGGCCCGAGATCGACGCGGCCAATTTCCTGGACCAGGTGAACCGCGCCCTCAAGCCGGGCGGGGCTTTGCTGATCATCGATCACGCGGCGAAGGACGGTACCGGTTCCTCGGCCGCCCAGGACCTGCATCGCATCGACGAAGCCTTCGCCCGCAAGGACATCACCAGCCACGGCTTCAAGTACGAGGGCAGCTTCGACAAGCTGCGCAATCCCCAGGACGACAAGGGCGTGCTGGTGTTCAACCCCGCCGTGAGGGGCAAGACGGATCGCTTCGTGCACCTGTACCGCAAGGTGAAATAAGAAGGGTGCCGGGTTTGCGGGAATACCGCAAACCCGGCACTGACGGCGCCAGGACTCAGTCGGGAGGGTTGCTGTCCTACCGCCGTCTGAACACGGAAATCAGCTCCATCTCCTCGCCGTCCAGCACCAGGCCCACGCGCGGGCAGTAGGTCTTCGTACCGCGCGCGCCCGGTTCCAGCGGCGTCGTTTCCTCGATCGCCACGCAGTCATCGAAAACGCCGGCGGGCACTTCCACGTCCAGTTCGTCCGCGGCGTGCTCCGCTGAAGTAGCAGTCCTCGATGGGAAATTGCGTGGTGAAGCCGGTGGGATCGGCGGCCGCGATCAGGGGCGCCAGCGCCAGCACCAGGGCGCGGAGGCGGGTCGTCTTGTCCATGGCAGCACTCCTGCTGGGTTCCGGTAAGCCTGAGAGAGGTGCAGGGCCTGAAATCCATCGCCGCCCTCCCGAACGTCACTGCC
>DASTQG010000232.1:0-3071 GCA_035761885.1 Steroidobacteraceae bacterium
GACAGCATCAGGCCGAGCACTGCGATCGTGCCCAGCGTGCTGAAGAGCGCCACCTCGCGTCGCGCGGCCGACGTGGCAGCGGCCGCAAACGGCAAAGCGCCCGAGACGAGGACTTCCACCGGTGCGCCCGCCACTTCACCGGCGCGCGCTTGCGCACGTTCGATCGCGGCGCGCGCCTTTTCCTGCACAGCCACGCCGAACACGCTGCCGGCCGTGTCCGCCAGCACCAGCACGAACGCACTCTCGCCCTGGCGCACCACCAACCGGTCGCCTTCGAGCTGCGCGGAGCCGGACACGGGCATCTGCTCGAACAGGTAGGCCGCTTCCAGGCCGAGCGGATCGAAGTCCGTCGTCGGACGCGCGAACGCCAGCGGCGAATACAAGCTCGCGAGCGCAGCGCGCTCGAGCTCCGCGGCATTGCCTGCCTCGAGCAGGGTTCGGGCCGAGGGCGGCAGCAACACGAAACGGTAGTCGCGATAGAGGCTGGCGAGCGCCTCGGCTTGACCGCCCCATTGCACGCGCACGTCGGAGAATGCGCCGCTGCGCTCCAGCTCGGCCGCGAACGCGGTGGTCGCCTCCTCCGCGGCCTGCGCGCCGCTCTCGCCGACGAGGAACAGCACCTTGCGCGAATTGGCCGCGGCGAACTGCTGCACCCGGTCCGACAGCTCGCCTTCGGCCGCGTCGCGCGGCAGCAGGTCGAGCAGGTCGGTTTCCACGCGCAGCCCCGGCACCACCGCGAGCGAAAAGACCAGGACGAGCGTGATCAGCACGCCCAGCCAGACTCGCAAGCGCACCCCGATCGCGGTCATGAGTCAGTCCCGGAGCGCGGTGCCGCGCTTCACCGGAAGACAGCCTGCTGCTCGGGCGTCAGATCGCCCGGCCGCACCACGACGTCGTGCAGGCGGATGCGCAACTCATCGCCCGCTCCGTTGACGAGCACGATCGACTCGACTCGCTGGCCGCCGCGCAGCGTCGCCTGCTTGACGGCGCGTGCCGTGGCCTTGTCGCGCGGGCGCAGCCCGATGTGCCAGCTGTCCGGTGCTCCGAGGCCGTAGAGCTCGAAGCGTCGTTCCAGCGCCTCGAGGTCGAGGGAGAAGAGTGCGAACAGCAGCTCGGTGGCCGGTCCGAGCGATGCCGTTCGCTTCGCTCCAGGGCGCGAGGCGGATACACCGGCCCGCGTCAGCACGAACTCGTCTTCCACCGGCGCGAGCGTGTGCCATCGCAGCCCCAGGTCGCGCACCAGCAGGAATTCGCCGCTCGAATCGAGCGGACGCGGCAGTCCGCGCATCGTGCGCTGCTGCGCGAACTTGCCCTCGACCACGCGCGATCGCTCCACCTCGCCCAGCGCATCGGCCAGGAGCGAGGCGCGCAGCCCGGCGGTCGTCGCGGGATGGCTGAACAATTCCGCCCCGGCATCCTGGGACGCTGCAAGCTCCGGCGTGACCTGGGTTTCCTGCGCGCGCACTCCGGCGCAGGCTGCCGCGAGTGCAATCGACAACAGCAGAGCGCGCACGCCCCGCATCAGTCCGCGACTCCCAGCCGCTGGAACAGGATCGCGGGCGAGCGCAGGCACATCTCTGCGCTCTTCATGTCCACCGCGACCTGAGTCGTCACGGCCTTGGTGACACGCTCGCCGGAAGGCTGCTTGCGAATCGCGTACTCGATGCGCAGGCGGTATTCCCATTCGCGCAGGCTCGCCTGCACCTCGATGCGATCGCCGAAGCGCAGCGGCCGCAGGTAGCGCACCTGCAGATCGACGACCGGCCACACATAGCCGCTCGCCATCATCGCGTCGTAGTTGTAATCGAAGCCCTTCAGCAACTCGCAGCGCGCGAGCTCCAGGTACTTGGCGTAGTTGCCGTGCCACACGTAACCCGCCGGGTCGAGATCGTGGAAGGGTATCTCGATCGCGACCGTGGCGCTGCGCGAGGCGGGATCGATCATCGCGAATCGCCGGCCGCGAGCGCGCGCACGCGGCCGCGCCACAGCAGCCGCGGCAGGCGCCACAGCATTCCGAAGAACAGGCGCGTGTGCATGGCGCTGATGCGCACGTTGTCGCGCCACAGGTCGAAGTGCGAGACACCGTCGAGCGGATAGCGCACAGCCGTCGGGACGTTCACCACGTCGACACCTCGCCAGGCGAGGCGGACGACAACCTCGGTGTCGAACTCCATGCGCTCGCCCATGCGCTCGCTTGCGGCGAGCTCGAGGAGCGCCGCCAGCGGGTACACGCGAAAGCCGCACATCGTGTCGCGGATGGCAAGCGACAGCGTGTTGATCCAGACCCACACATGAGTGATGCGGCGCCCATGCAACCGCGCCCGGGGTACGCTGGCGTCGAACTGCGGCAGGCCCAGCACGAGGGCATCGGGATACCTCGCCGCTGCACGCAACAGCCGCGGGGCGTCTGCGAGCGTGTGCTGGCCGTCGGCGTCGACTTGCAGCGCGTGCGTGCAACCGGCCGCCGCGGCTGCGCGGCATGCGCGCAGCACGGCTGCGCCCTTGCCCCGGTTGCGCTCGTCTCGCAACACCTGAACCCAGCCCGCGTGTGTCTGCGCCGCCGCTTGCAGCGCGGCGGCACCTGCCGCGTCTGAGCCGTCATCGGCAATCCAGCAGGGAAGTCCGAGCGGCGCCAGACCGGCGAGCGTCGCTCCGATCGCGGCCGGGTGATTGAAGTACGGAATGACGATGCATGCTCGCACGCGGCTCATCGCGCACAGGCTATCCGTCCGGAAGAGCAGTCCACCTCGCCGCTGCGATACCGAAACGCCAGCCCCTGCGCGGTCGGTTCCAGGATCAGCGTGATGCAGCCCCCGGGACGCACTACGCGGCTGAACTTGAGGGCGGAAATCTCGGCCACATCGCAGCTCGTGCCTAGGTAGCGGGCGCCCAGGCGCACGGCCCAGTCCAGTTGCGCCACGCCGGGCAGGATCGCGCAGTCGGGAAAATGGCCGCGAAAGCAACCGAGGTCCGGCGTGAGTGCCAGCTGCAGGCTCAGCGGTGGACCAGCGTTCACGCTCACGACGGGCGGCGGCGCCGCACGCGCGGTCACGCGGCGTTCTCGCCTTGCA
>DASTQG010000233.1:0-6879 GCA_035761885.1 Steroidobacteraceae bacterium
GCAACGGGGCGTCGATGTGCGGGTTGTGGCACCAGGAATCAGTGTGAAAAGGAGCAACAGGCAGAGTGTCGCAAATCCCAGGCTGCCGCCACCACCGCCACCGCCCGACGAGGGTGGCGGCGTCGGAGGCGGTGTCGCGGCGGCGCGGCACGTCGTAGCGGTCGGTGGTGTGGCATTGGCCTGCGCAGCCAGGAAAGGCCGGAAGGAGCAATCCGCGCCGCCTGTGTCACCTTGCGCCATCGAGGCACTCTCGTAGCGCACCCAGTGGCCGCTGCCCCAGTCCACGACCGTCGCGGGGTTCGCATCGGTGGCGAGATCGGAGAGATCGGTGACCTGCAACGACAGCGCCGCCGCCACGGGACTTGCCGCGCCGATACCGGCAGGAACGGTGAAATCGACCGCGAACGCATCGTCCGCATATCGCAGGTAGCCGTTCGGTGCACCCCCTGGCGTGTTCAGCCACGAGCCGTTCGGCAACGTCAGGTCCTGCCCGGTGAGCGACGGGACCTCGAGACGCAGCACGCCGAGCGTGGCACCTGCAGCCTGCCCACGGTACGGAACCACTGCGCCGCCCGCATCGCGCACGCGCATGGGCTTGTTGAAGGCGACCCAGAGGCGGTATGCGCGTCCGGGCACCAGCGCCCGGTTCACGCTGACGTTGAGGGTGCGTGCGGTGGCGGAGGTTGCGTTCCAGGACGCTTCGTACACCACCTCCCCGCTCTGCGGGTCGCGAATCTGCGCCGCGCGCGCGGCCGGAGGCCCGCTCTGACGATAGAAGCCGAGCAGGTACATGCGCGTGACATCCGCGCGCATGCGGGCGACTTCCGCGGCGGGGAGGATGAAGCCGCTGTGGCCGTGCGACGCGAGCCCGCCGTACTCCTGCCCACCGGTGGCGGGTTCGAGCTCCAGCGTCCAGGTGGGAATCTCGAAAGTGAAGGCGAAGTGATCGGCGGTGGTGCCGATGCCGGGCGAGTTGTCCGGATCGGGCGAGTACTGATAGTTGCGCAGCGACGCCGCCCGCATGCGCGCGGCGAGGGCGGCCGTCAGGGCGTTGCGCCGCGCGTTCGACGTCGTGGGAGCGAAGTACACCTGCCCGAAGGAATGGGTGTCGCTGAACAGGCGCAGGCGCGCGGCCGGGCCGAGATTTCCCGCGTTGCGCAGTGCCGCGAGCTCCGGTTCGGTGGCGGGCGCGGTGCCGCGAAAGACCAGGCTCGTGGGGCTCGCGCTGCTGCGGCCGAACAGACCATAGCCTTGCGCCGAGTTGCGGTTCAGGTCAATGCCCCAGAAGTTGTCGCCGATCGTGGCGATGTCGGTATCGATGACGGCGAGGGTGTCGGGATTGCGCAGATTCTTGCGCCGCATGCGACCTTCACGCGGCTGGTCGCGCGTCGCCGTCACCGTGACCGGGTATTGCTGCGTGGTCAGGAACCCGTCGACGTTGTTCACGGGCACCACGATCGATGTGAAGTTCTCGACCAGGTACTGACCCAGGCCCGCGTCCGACTTGCCCTCCGCCAACGCCTCGAAGAGCGCCGTGACTGCCTCGGGCGTCTGCCACTCGCGCGCGTGAATTCCGCCGTTCACGAGTGCGGCCGCCTCGGGAACACCGTCGGCGGTGCTGGAGTCGGCATCGCCGATGACGTAGGCCCAGATGTCGCGACCGAAGACGCTCTGCCCGACCACCTGTCCCCCGACCTCGTCATGCATCACCAGCAACGACTGATGGCGCGCGAACAGCGACGCGTAGTCGCGGAACCCGTCGACGGGGGTGAGCGAGGCGACGGGCACGGGAGGCGGGTAGCCCAGCGCGATGTGGTTGCCGGTATTGTCGTTCTGCGTGTACGTGAAAACGACGTCGCCGCAGCCGGCGGTGAACGGATTGGTGATCTCCCCGCCCGCATCGATGATGCAAGCCGCTTGCGCATGCGTCGACGCGACGACGAGGGCGAGTGCCGCGCCGGCTAGTGCGCGAGCCATTCGCGAACCTCCTTGCGCAACTGCGGCGTGCCGGCGCCGCTCGCGGCGAAGCGCGCCAACTCGGCGCGCGCCGTGCTGCCGCCGTCGAGCTGCAGTGCGAGCGCGAGCATGCGTCGCGTCGGCTCCGATCGGGTCTTGCGCAAGCTTTCGCCGATCTGCACCGCGACGCTGGGTTCCTTCAAGGCAGCGAGCGCTGCCGCAGCGGAGGGTGCGAGCGCCGCACGATCGAAACTGCCGAGCAGGAATGCGAGCGCGCGCGGTTCCTGCGATGCGAGGTGCCCAAGCTCGAGCACGGCGGCGGAAGCCACTTCGTTGCGACGCGTGGCATCGGAGAGCACACCGAATGCCGCGCTCGCATCGAGCACGGTGCGGGTGCGCTGGACGCCGCGCAAGGCGATCGGCGCCTGTGCGTGCGCAATCACAGCCTGCATCAGGTCGACATCGCGCAAACGCTCGCCCGCCAGCAGTGCGACTTCGCCAATGGCAGGCTCACGCCCGATCGCAAGCAGCAGCGGCCCGCGCAGATTCACCAGCTGGGCATCGCTGAGCGTTGCGAAGGCGTCGAGGATGCCTGCCTTCCGGGATTCGTCGGCATCGGCACCGAAACTATCCAGCGGCCAGCTCTCTCCGGCACGCAGGGCGTCCAACGCCCGGCCGCGCGCGTCGGCGCGTGCCCACTGTCGCAATACGAAACGCGCCGTCGCGCCCGGATCGATCGCCGGGACGGCACTGCTCGCCTGCAACGCGCCCGTCGCGAACTCGCGTGCATGTTCGGGGTCCGCGATCGCGTAGACGCGCGGCTGCCGCAGCGACACTTCTTCCACCAGTGCACGCGCCTGAGCGCTCGGAACGCCCCCTGCGAGGCCGTGCAATGCGCGATCGATGAGCCACTCGCGCGCGACTTCGGTGAGTTGCGGGTCGGCGATGGCCCGGCGCAGTTCCTCCGTCAGGGCGGGTAAATCATTCAAGCGAACCAGCTCGTCCATGCGCCGGCCGCGCGCCTCAACCTGAGGCTGGGCCAGGGCCCGGCGCAGGCTTGCAGGATCAATGACTTCGCGCGCCAGCGCGGTCTGCGCGCCCGTTTGCGGCGAGCTCATGAAAAGCGCGCAGCCGAGCAGCAGCGCCGGTAGAATCCCGCGTGCGGCTGCCGCAAAAGCAAGGGACTCGCCATGATTACGGTGAAGCACCTGCTGGATCGCAAAGGAACGCAGATCTTTTCGGTCGAGCCCGATGACCCGGTGCTCGAGGCCATCGGAATCATGGCCGAGCATCACGTGGGAGCGTTGCTGGTGATGCGCGGCGCGGAGCTGGTCGGCATCGTTTCCGAGCGCGACTACGCGCGCAAGGTGATCCTCAAGGATCGCTCCTCGGCCGAAACCCCGGTCTGGCAGATCATGAGCTCGCCGGTGACGACCGTGACGCCGGCGCACACCGTCAACCAGTGCATGCAGATCGTCACCGACCAGCGCGTGCGCCACCTGCCGGTGGTCGAGGCGGGCACGGTGGTGGGCGTGGTCTCGATCGGCGACCTGGTGAAGGCCGTCATCGAGGAACAACAGCAACAGATCGAGCAGCTCGAGCGCTACATCACGAGCTGACCGGCCGGCGTCGTCCACTCACAGCCTCCCCCGCCGGCCCTTCGCGGCTACTGCGCCGTGGCCGGCCGCCCCACGCCGTTCTTGAGATACCCCTGGATGCGCTGGCGATAGCCGCGCCCCGAGGTGAAACGCTGCCCGTTCTTCAGGGTAATCACGTATTCGCCGTGGAACCAGCGTTCCATGTCGCGGATGCGCAGCGAGTTGATGATCACCGAGCGGTGGATGCGCAGGAAAGAATCGGGATTGAGCATCTGCTCGGCCTGCTGCATCGTGCAGCGCAGCCGGAACGACTCGCGGCCGACGCGGATGGAGATGTAGTTGCGATCCGCCTCGATGCTGTCGATGTCCTGCGGATCGATGAACGTGAGCCGGTCGTCACGCTCGGCGACGATGCGCTGGGCCAGGCGCTGGCGCTGCTGCGGGACACGCTGCAGCTCATCGCGCACCACGGCCGCGATGTCCTGGCGCGACAGCGCACCGTTTGCAGCCGTGGCGCTCATGCGCTGGCGGGCGCGCCCGATCGCGGCTCGAAAGCGCGCGGCATCGTAAGGCTTGAGCAGATAGTCCACCGCGTCGAACTCGAAGGCGCCGAGCGCGTAGTTCTCGTAGGCGGTGACGAAGATGACCAGCGGCGAGTGGCCCGCCGTCAGGTTCTTGAGCACGTCGAAACCGTTCGACCCGCGCATCTCGATGTCGAGCAGCACGAGGTCCGGCCGCAGCGCCTCGATCGTTTCGAGCGCCTCCGTGCCGTGACTGCACTCGCCGATCACTTCGATGTCCGGTTCCTCGCGACACAGCTCCACCAGTCGCTGGCGCGCGAACTGCTCGTCGTCGACGATCAGCGTGCGGATGGGTTTGCCCGTTTCCGGGGCGGTCATGAGAGGCGTGGTTTGCGCATGCACGGACGGTGACCTCTTCAGGTGGCGGGCGCGAAGCCCGCGTCGATGAATGGGATGCAGACGCGGGCGACGACCCAGCCGTCGGCACGCGTTGCGAGCTCTACCTGTTGCTGGGATCCGAACATCGCCTGCAGGCGCTCGCGCGTTGCCTTCAGGCCGATGCCGCTGCCGGATACCGTTGAGGGCCCGGCGGCCGAATTCTCGACTTCCAGTACCAGGCGCGTGTCCTCGCGCCGGGCGCGCACGTTGATGCGCACCGAGTCGTTCTCGTGCGCGACACCGTGCACCACTGCGTTCTCCGCGAGCGGCTGCAGCAGCAGGCCCGGCACGAGCGCGCGCTCGGTGTCGGCCGGCACGTCGATGTCGAAGGCGAGCCGGTCGTTGAAGCGCAGCCGCTGGATCTCGAGGTACTTGCGCACGAACGCCGCTTCGCGCTCCAGCGGCACCTGCTCGTTCTCGCCTTCGCGCAGCGTGCGGCGCAGGAGCTCCGACAGGCCGACCAGCATCTTCTCGGCGGTGGCGGGCTCACGGCGCAGCACGGCGACGGCGGTGTTGAGCGTGTTGAAGAGAAAATGCGGATTGAGCTGCATGCGCAGCGCGTGCAGGCGTGCCTGGACCCAGTCGCGCTGCAGTTTCGCGGTGCGCAGCTTCTCGTGCTTGAGCTCCTGGTAGGTGCGCGCGCCGAGCAGCAGCGCAAGGCCGAAGCAGTACGAGAGCAGGAAGTCGAACGTCGAGGAGATCCACAGGTTGCGCAGCACTTGCGGTCCGAGCTCGGATTCCACCAGCTCGCGCAGCAGCGACAGGTCGCCGTCGTGGATCGCCTGCGGCAATACCAGCAACGGACGCGCGCACAGCGCGAAGCCGAACGCGAGCGCGGCGTGCGCGAGCACTGCGAGCCAGCGGCGTTGCTCCGGCCAGCCGATAGAAAGCGCGGCGCGATAGGCGAGCAGCAACAAAGGCAGCAGCAAGAGGTGCTGCCACAGGCGCACGCTCGGCGGAGAGATGATGATCAGCGGATTACGCGACGTCGTGAGCAGGAAAATCGCGATGCGCGTAGACGTCATGAACGTCCAGAAAGGCAGCGTCACCGCGATGATCAGTCGCCACGGGGACAATTCGGGGGCGATAGCGGCCGACCCCGGGGACAACCCGGAACCAGGAAGGGATGACTGCGGGTGGGCTGCCATATCTACGAACGCTGTCGTACTGATCATGCCACCGTAGTCGGAAGCAGGCAACAGGCGATTGGAGGTCGCGGGACCGAGGTGCGATTCGCGGAAACCCGCAGAATCAAGCTCTTGCAGGAGTCCTCCGCCCCGCGACCCCAAATCGGTTGCTGATTTGCAACATATTGGAGTCGCCGGCCCGGCCAATGGTTTAAGCCATCGCGGCGGCTCGATGGTGGTCCCTACGGGCCATGACGGGGAGCGAAAGTTCCGCGTGGTGCGGATATTGCGCAGATTGCTGCGCTACTTCTTCCAGAAGGCCGGCGTCAGCAGCACCAGCACGCTGAAGATCTCGAGGCGCCCGAGGATCATCGCGGCGGTGCAGACCCAGGTCTGGAAGTCGGTCAGGCCCTGGTAGGTCGTGGACGGCCCGACGCGGTTCAGTCCGGGTCCCATGTTGTTGATCGAGGCCAGCACCGCCGAAAAGGAGGTCACCGGGTCCAGGTCCGACAGCAGCATCGCGAAGGTCAGCAGCGCGACCGTCATGAAGTAGAGGGAGATGAAGGCGAGCACGGCGTAGGCGATGCGGTTCGGCACCACCTGGCCGCCGATGCGGATCGGTTCCACGGCCTGGGGGTGCACCATCAGCCGCATTTCCCGAAAAGCCTGCCGCCACAGCAGCAGGGTGCGGAACATCTTGATGCCGCCACCCGTGGATCCGGTGCTGCAGCAGAAGCAGCTCAGGAGGAGCAGGTACCAGGGCACGAACGAGTGCCACTTCTCGTAATCCGCGGTCACGAAGCCCGTGGTGGTGGCGATCGAAACCACGGTGAAGGCCGAGTGCCTGAGGGCGCTCCAGAAGCTTCCGTAGTAGCCCTCCGAATCGATGACGAACGCCACGAGCAGCACGCTCGCAGCGATCACGGCGTACACGGCCTTGAGCTCGGGGTCGTTGCGGTACGGGCTGAGCGTGAGCCGCCGGAATGCCACGAAATGCCGCGCGAAGTTGATGGCGGCGATCAGCATGAAGGCGATCAGCACCACTTCGACGAGCGGCGAGGCGAGCTTGCCGACCGAGGTGTCGTAGTTGGAGAAGCCGCCCAGCGCCATGACCGAGAAGGCGTGGCACACCGCGTCGAACCACGACAACCCCGCGACCTTGAGGATCAGCACGCACGCGAGCGTGAGCCCCGTGTAGGTGAGCCAGAGCGCCTTGGCGGTCTCGGTGATGCGTGGCGT
>DASTQG010000234.1:0-3856 GCA_035761885.1 Steroidobacteraceae bacterium
TGGCTCGCCGGCGCGCACACCGCCTCGCCCACTCCAACGCCCAGGCGGGAAAGAAACAGCGTTGCGTAGCTGGATGCGAATCCCGACATCGCGGTGAGCAGGCTCCACAGCGTCACGCCCGCGCTGATCAGGCGCGTGCGGCTCCAGCGATCGGCGAGGCGACCGAGCGGCAGCCCGACGGCTGCGTACACCAGCGTGAAGATCGTTCCGAGAAATCCGAGCGCGGTGTCGTTCAGGCCGAACTCCTTGCGGATGGGCTCGCCGAGCGCGCCCGGCAGCTGCCGGTCGAAGAAATTGAGCAGGTTCACGCCGAAGAGCAGGGCCAGCGCGAACCAGGCGCGCCCGGTGAGTTGCGTTGCCGGCGCCGCAAGCTGCGCGGCAGGCTCGGCGGGCGGCATCGCGGGCTCGTTGCTCGACACGGCCCCTACTATCCTAATAGAGCACTTCGAACACTGCGGCCGCTCCCATGCCTCCGCCGATGCACATGGTCACGACGACGTGCTTCGCACCGAGGCGCTTGCCGGCGAGCAACGCGTGGCCGGTGAGCCGCTGACCGCTCATGCCATACGGATGCCCGACCGCGATGGCGCCACCGTCGACGTTGAGGCGCTCGTCCGGAATGCCGAGACGGTCGCGACAGTAAATGACCTGGACGGCGAAGGCCTCGTTGAGCTCCCAAAGGCCGATGTCGTCGACTTTCAGGCCGGTGCGCTCGAGGACCTTGGGCACTGCGAACACCGGCCCGATGCCCATCTCGTCCGGCTCGCAGCCGGCGACCGCGAACCCGCGAAAAGCGCCGAGCGGCGTGAGATCGCGGCGCTGCGCCTCGCGCGCGCTCATGACCACGCACGCACCCGCACCGTCGGAGAACTGGCTGGCGTTGCCCGCCGTGACCACACCGCCCGGCATCGCCGGCCTGATCTTCGCCACGCCAGCGAGCGTCGTATCGGGTCGCAAACCCTCGTCCGCATCCAGCGTCACCCGGCTGCGCGACAGGCGGCCGCTGTCGCGGTCGATCGTGGCCATGACGGTGGTGATCGGTTCGATCTCCGCGCGAAAGTGTCCCGCCGCCTGCGCGGCACTGGCCCGCAGCTGGCTCGCGACGCCGTACTCGTCCATGCGCTCGCGCGCAATGTCGTAGCGCCGGGCGACGTTCTCCGCGGTCTGCAGCATGGACCAGTACAGCTCTGGCTTGTGCTCGAGGATCCAGGGATCCTGCGCCATGTGGCGGTTCATGCGATTCTGCACGCAGGAGATCGATTCCACGCCGCCGGCCACGTAGATGTCGCCCTCGCCGCTCATGATGCGCTGCGCCGCCATCGCGATGGTCTGCAGCCCCGAGGAGCAGAAGCGGTTCACCGTGGCGCCGGGCACGCTGACCGGGCATCCGGCCCGATAGGCAATGATCCGTGCAATGTTGGATCCCGTCGCACCTTCGGGGAGCGCACAGCCCATGAGCACGTCTTCGACTTCGGCCGGATCCAGGCGTGCGCGCTCGATCGCGGCGCGCACGGCGTGCGCTCCGAGCAGTGCGCCGTGACTGAGGTTGAACGCGCCGCGCCAGGACTTGGCGAGCGGCGTGCGCGCGGTGG
This sequence comes from Steroidobacteraceae bacterium, assembly GCA_035761885.1. Taxonomy (GTDB): domain Bacteria; phylum Pseudomonadota; class Gammaproteobacteria; order Steroidobacterales; family Steroidobacteraceae; genus DASTQG01. The sequence goes on from DASTQG010000234.1 coordinate 1,593, forward strand.
AAACGATGACCGCCTCGCGGGTCATGAGCGCCCCCCGGACTGCGCTCGATCGGCCGCGCTCTGATCGGCGCTGGCGAAGGAATCGCCGCGTTCGGCGAGACGTTGCAGCAGCGGCGCCGGAGTCCAGAACTGCGGATCGCCCGGCAGCCCCGCGAACTGGCGCATGCGGCGGGCGACTTCGTACAGGCCGACCTGGTCCGCGTAGCACATCGGCCCGCCGCGCCACACCGGGAAGCCGTAGCCGTTGAGATACACGACGTCGATGTCCGACGCCCGCAGCGCGATGCCCTCCTCGAGCAGGCGTGCGCCTTCATTGACGAGCGCATAGACCAGCCGGTCGGCGATCTCGGCCGGCTCCAGCTGCCGCGTCGCGCGGCCCAGCTCGCGCAGGTGTGCTGCGATCATTTCGGCCACGACGCCGGAGGGGCGCGCGTTGCGATCTCCCGGCGCGTAGTCGTACCAGCCGGCTCCGGTCTTCTGGCCGAAGCGCTGCATCTCGCACAGCTTGTCGGCGAGTTTCGAGTACTTCATGGCGGGACGTTCGGCGGCGCGGCGCTTGCGGATGTGCCAGCCGATGTCGTTGCCGGCGAGGTCGCTCATGCGGAACGGACCCATCGCGAAGCCGAAGGCTTCGGCCGCGGCATCGACCTGCTGGGGCGATGCGCCCTCCTCGAGCATGAACAGCGCCTGGCGCAGATACTGCTCGATCATGCGATTGCCGATGAAACCGTCGCACACCCCGGCGACCACGGCGATCTTGCGCAGCGTGCGCGAAAGTTTCAGCACCGTGGCGAGCACGTCGGGCGCCGTGGCATCGCCACGCACGACCTCGAGCAGGCGCATGAGGTTCGCCGGACTGAAGAAATGGGTGCCGACGACGTCCTGCGGCCGCCGCGTCCCGGTCGCGATGCGATTCACGTCGAGCGTCGAAGTGTTCGTCGCCAGGATCGCGCCGGGCTTCAGCACGCGATCGAGCTGCGCGAAGACCGTCTTCTTGACTTCCATGTCTTCGAACACGGCCTCGATCGCGATGTCGGCCATGCTCAGCGTGTCATAGGAGACCGAGGGCGTGAGGAGCGACATGCGCTGATCCCGCTCGGCGGCTTGCATCCTGCCCTTGCGAACCTGCGCGTCGTACACGCCGGCGATGCGTTCCACGCCCCGCGCCAGCGCAGCCTCGTCCGCCTCGAGCAGCGTCAACGGAATGCCGGCGTTGAGGAAGCAGATCGCGATGCCGCTGCCCATCGTTCCGCCGCCGACGACCGCTGCACGCGCGATCTCGCGCACCGGTGTCGCGTCCGTTACGCCCGGCACACGCGAGGCGGTCCGCTCCGCGAAGAAAGCGTGCCGCAGCGCCCTGGACTGCGGACTCTCGAGCAGTTGCAGGAACAGTCGCTGCTCGACCTTCGCGCCTTCCTCGAACCTCTGCCCGGCGGCTTCGATGGCATCGATGCACGCGACGGGCGCGGGATACTGTGGGAACTTGGCCTGCACGGCATTGCGAGCGAAGTCGCACAGCGCGGCGAGATCCGGCTCCGGCAGTGCGATGTCGCGAACCCGGCGCGCAGGAGTGCTACCCGCCGCAACCTTCTGTGCCAGCTCGATTGCTGCTGCGCGCAATTCGCCGCTGGCGAGCGCATCGAGCAGCGGCGTCTTCGCGAACGCTGTCGCCGGCACCGGCTCACCGGAGAGAATGACGTTGATGGCTGCTTCCACGCCGACCAGGCGCGGGAGGCGCTGCGTGCCGCCCGCGCCGGGCAGCAGCCCCAGCTTGATCTCGGGCAAGCCCAGGCGCGCATCGGGCGATGCGATACGGAAGTGGCATCCGAGCGCGAGCTCGAGGCCACCGCCGAGGCACATTCCGTCGATCGCCGCGATCACCGGCTTGGGACTGGATTCGACCGCGTCGATGAGCTGGTGCAGGTTAGGCGAACGGGTCATGCGCGCCGAGCCGAACTCGCGGATGTCGGCGCCGGCCGAGAACGTCCGGTTCGCGCCCACGAGCACGATGACCCGCACCGCGCGATCCGCGATGGCGCGGTCGATCGCCGCGACCAGCTCCGCTCGCACCGCGTGCGCGAGGCTGTTGACCGGTGGATTGCCGAACGTGAGGACGGCGGCAGAGCCCTCGAGCGACCAGTCGACGTGCGCCATCCCGGTAGTTTCCCCCTTGCCTGCGAGCATGACTGCCCATTAGTCTCGTTTCAAGCTAGTCTTCTTTCTATATTGCAGAACGACGTTTCGCTCCGCGAAACAAGCGCGGC
>DASTQG010000235.1:0-2211 GCA_035761885.1 Steroidobacteraceae bacterium
AGCGCGGAACTTTAGTTCCGCGCCACAGCCCGCCGAATCACCCCTCGAGTCAATCGCGCGCTCCTGACGCGGAACTGAAGTTCCGCGCTGCGAACGTCAGTGCGCCCGGTCGAACGGCTTCTGCGCTCTCCGACGTTCGCAGCGCGCGAGTTACTCGCGCGACTAATGCGCGACCGCGGCGAGGTGCTCGCGCAGCAGGTCGCGGCCGAAATCGCTCTCGAAGTCGCGCCACACCGAGTGGATGTGGTTGCCATTGTTCTGCGTGTTGTCGAACTCGATGACGAACGTCGGCCCCTGCACGCGGTAGTAGTGGCGCTCGCCAGGCGCAACCGGGCCGGCCCAGGCGAACGCGATCTTGTCCACTCCGGCCTTCTCGAATTCCGCTTTCCGGTCTGCGGCAATGTCCGGCGTCATCTGATCCGTGTACACCGCGATCAATTGCATCAGCAGCTGCTTCTGCTTCGCGTTCAGCTCGGACGCCGCGATTCCCGGCGGGCTCAGCGGATCGACGGTGACCTTGTTCGTCGTGAGGATGTCGTTCGGCGCGACTTCCGCGAACGTTGCCGTCTTCTGCTGTGCCTCGTCGAGCGCCATCATCAGGGCGCGGCCGGCATCCTGCTCCTTGTCGAGGGCGCGCAGGCCCTTCTTCGGCCCTTCGCGGACTTCCGCCGGGTTGGTGCCCCAGAAGGTCGGGGCCGCGACGACGGCGCTGCCGTCGGCGATGGTGAAGTGCAGTGAGAGGTGGTGGCCTTCGACGCGCCAGCCCCATCGCCCTTTGGCCCCGGGCGTGCCGAAGATCGTGAAGTAGTACAGCTCGGGGTCGCGGGTCATTCCGGGACCGGCGCCAGGCTTGGCGGCGCGCGCGGCGGCCTCGGTGTCACGCAGGATCGCCTCGAGGTCGTTCATGATCGTCGCGGTCACGGTGTAGCCCCGCTGGCTGAGACCAGCCTGCAGGAGCGCGATCGCCAGCTTCCGCTGCGGTTCCGTCATGTCCTTGAGGGGGAGTCCCTCGCGTGGAAACTGGTTCGTCGGGATGAAATGCCAGCGCGTGCGGTCCGCGGAATCGAGCGGGTCCGCCGCTTTCTCGCGCTGCTCGGCGTTGAGGCTGTCGAGAAATGCCTGGGCGCTCTTCGCCATCGCGGCGCCCGTCCGCTGGGAGGCGATCATGCCGCCCATTGCGCCCGAGGCGACTACCACCACCGCTACGGCCAGGCGCACGTGCTTGAACGACTTCATACTCACCTCGGCTTCGCTATTGAGTGCTTGACCGCTGCGCGGCCGGCGCCTCTCCCCGGCGTCGGACCCGCTGCGGAACCGAACGGGGAATTCTAAACCGCTTCGGGGAATCTGATCAGCGAGGCCCCGGGCACCTGGATCAGGAGCTTCTTGTCGCGCAGGACCATCTCGAGGCTGGTGCGGGCCAGGCGCGAATGCTCGCGCGCCAGCGCCTCCGCCCGCGTCGGCTCGCGGTTGGCGATGGCGTCGACGATGGCGCGGTGGTGCATCTGCGAGATCGTCACCACTTCGCGGCCTTCCTTCTTCTGGGCGTGGCCGAGGATGAACGCATTCGGCGACGCGAAGGGCAGGGCCACGGCCCGGTCGACGGCGCGCCGCAGCATGGCGCTGCGCGCAAGGTCGAGGAGCAGCGAATGGAACTGCTCGTTCAGCGAGATGTACTGCGCCAGCGAGTCGGTGCCTGACGTCCAGCGCTGCAGCAGCCGGTCGATTCTTGCCAGGCATTTGCGCGTTTCGGCCAGATCTTCCAGCCGCTCGAGCCGCTCGGCGGCAAGCTTCGCCGCGGTACCCTCGAGCATGCCGCGAATCTCGATGCCGTCGTGGATGTCCTGCACCGTGAACTCCGCCGCGACGAACCCCCCGGTCGCCCTGGCGGTGAGCAGCCCTTCCTGTTCGAGCCGATCGAGCACCAGCCGCAGCGGCGTCCGCGACACCTTCAACCGGGCGGCCAGCGGGATTTCGCGCAGCCGCTCACCAGGGTGGAATTCCCCGCGGAGGAGCAGTTCGCGCATCTGCAGGAGCGCGCGGAGGGTCTGAGATTCGAGTCGCTGGCTGCGTGGTTCCACAGGAGTGCGCGAAGCCTAGCACGTCGGCAATCTGCATGCAATCGGCCCGCGGTGCAATTCTGCGAGGACGAATTCACTGTAATTTTGCCGGCGCTGCTGTGGTCGCCACCTCCTTCTGCATGCAGGCTGG
>DASTQG010000236.1:0-6798 GCA_035761885.1 Steroidobacteraceae bacterium
GCGATACGCATCACGCACACCAGCGCCGTTGTCGAAGTGCGGCGCATCGTCGCGACCCACGCGGCCGCCTTCGGCTGGGGCGCCGAAGCGGAAGGCGCCGCTAACGTCATCGCGACCGAGCTCGCGACCAACATCGCCAAGCACGCGCGCGAAGGTATCGTCGTGGTGAACAGCGGCACCGAAGGCACGGGCGGTCACCTGCAGATGGTCGCGATGGACCGCGGCCCGGGCATGGCGGACGTGGCGCGCTGCCTGGAGGACGGTTACTCCACCACAGGATCGCCGGGCACGGGTTTCGGTGCAGTACGGCGCATGAGCCGCACGTTCGATGTTTTCTCGACGCCGGGCAAGGGCACTCTCATCGCAGCCGCGTACGCGCCGACGTGGAAAGGGAAAGAAAAAGAAGATGCAAGCGCGGGACCACAGCTGGGCGTCATCTGCGTTGCGCGCGACGGCGAAGACGTGTGCGGAGACACCTGGGCTGCTCGTCACGAACGTGGCCGCCTCACCGTGATGGTCTGCGACGGTCTGGGCCACGGCGCACTCGCCGCGCAGGCCTCCAGGTTGGCCCGGGAATGCTTCATGACGAGCGTGGTGCTCGACACCAAGTCCCTGATGGAGGCTCTTCACGAAGCACTCAAGCCCTCGCGTGGCGCCGCGGTCGCGATCGCATCGGTGGACCTGCGCAACGGCGTGCTCACATACTGCGGTGTCGGCAACATCACTGGGGTCGTCGTGAACGGCGGCGAGACCCGCAATCTCGTTTCGCACAACGGCATCGTCGGACATCGCGCCGCGCGCATCGCGGAGTTCGGCGCTGCCTGTCCGCCCGGAAGCTCGCTGGTGATGCACAGCGACGGAGTGAGCGGGCGCTGGCGGCCGGAGGAGTGGCGCGGCCTGTGGCAGCGCGATCCCACGCTGATCGCCTCCGCCCTGTGGCGCGACTACAGCCGCGGCACCGACGATTCGACGGTGCTGGTGGCGAGAATGCCGTGATGGAGCTCTTCAAGCTCAACCTGCGGCGCGAGGACGACATCATCACGGCGCGCACGCGCGCACGCGACGTTGCGCGCCGCCTGGGATTCGAGTCGGGTGACCAGGTGCGCATCGCCACGGCGGTCTCCGAGCTCACGCGCAATACCGTGGCCAGCGGTGGACAGGGCAGCATCGCCTTCGACGTCGAGGGCGACACCTCGCCGCAGCTGCTGGTGATTCGCGTCACCGAGCACGCTGGCGTCGGCGGCGAGTCGCTCACGCCCGCCATGCGGGCGGAAGCGGCGGCGGGGGCGGCGGTCGGAGTGATCGGCGCGCGCCGTCTCATGCACCACTTCGACGTGGTGGAGGTGCCCGGCGGCCAGGTCGTGACCGTGAAACAGGTCTTTCCGCGCGGCGCCCGGTTCTGGCACGAGCCTGACCTGCGCCTGCTGGTCAAGACGATGGATCAGGAAGCGCGGCGCAAGCCCCTGAGCGTCCTGGACGAGGTCAAGCAGCAGAACCGCGAGCTGGCCGAGGCGCTGCAGCAGCTCGAAGACCGGCAGAAGGAGCTGAGCCGCCTGAACGCGGAGCTGTTCGACACCAACCGCGGCGTGCTGGCTCTTTACGCGGAGCTCGACGAAAAGGCCGAGCACCTGCGCAACGCGGACCAGCTCAAGACCCGGTTCCTGTCGAACATGAGCCACGAGTTCCGCACGCCGCTGAATTCGATCCTGGCGCTCACGCGGCTTCTCAACGAGCGCGTGGACGGCGATCTGTCGATCGAGCAGGAGAAGCAGGTCGGCTACATCCGCAGGAGCGCGCTCGAGCTGCTCGAGCTGGTGAACGATCTGCTCGACCTCGCCAAGGTCGAGGCCGGCAAGACGGTGGTCAGGCCGGCCGAGTTCCGCGTGGAAGAGCTGTTCTCCGCGCTGCGCGGCATGTTGCGCCCGCTCCTCATCCAGCAGAACGTCGCGCTCGTGTTCGAAGACGCCGCGCACATGCCGGTCCTCTTCAGCGACGAGGGCAAGGTGTCGCAGATCCTGCGCAATTTCCTGTCCAACGCGCTCAAGTTCACGGAGCACGGGGAGATCCGCGTGAGCGCCGAGATGCGTCAGACGGCGGACGGGCTGCACGCGGTGCTGTGCGTGCAGGACACGGGCATTGGCATCGCGGCGCAGGACCACGAACGCATTTTCGAAGAGTTCACACAGGTCGAAGGTCCCTTGCAGTACCGCGCGCGCGGAACAGGCCTGGGGCTGCCGCTGTGTCGCAAGCTCGCCCAGCTCCTCGGCGGACGCGTGTGGGTGCAGAGCGAGCTGGGAGCGGGGTCGCGCTTCTATCTCTCCGTTCCGCCACGCTACGCCGAAGAGGCGACTGAGGAGGAGCCGACGATCGAGGAGGCTGCGGACGAGCGCCATCCACTCGTGGCGCTGCTCGTGGAGGATCGGCCCGAGGATCGCGCGGTGGTCGAGGCCTGCCTGCGCAACACGCCCTTCACGCTCGTCAGCACCGATCGTGTCAGTCGCGCTCGCGAGTTGCTGGTGGCGCGCAACCCCGCGGTGGTGGTGCTGGACATCGCGCTGCGCGGCGAGGACTCCTGGCGCTTCCTGCCCGAGGCCAAGCGCGCGGGCGTTCCGGTCGTGGTGGCTTCCACCGCGGATGAGCGAGCCAAGGGCAGGGCTCTGGGCGCGGATGCCTGGGGGGTGAAGCCGATCGGACGCGAGTGGCTGCGCGAAACGCTGTGGCACGTGGTGCTGCGTTCCAGGATCAAGCGCGTCCTGCTGGTGGACGACGACATCGCTCCGCGCACGCTGCTCAAGGTAATGCTGGGCCCGCACGTCGGCACCGTCATGGAGGCCGGCAACGGCCGGCAGGCGCTCGAGCTGTTCGACAGAGAAGGCGCCGACCTCATGATCGTGGATCTCGTGATGCCGGTGATGGGCGGCATCGAGATGCTGCAGAAGCTGCGCGAGACGCGTGCCGGAGCGATGCTGCCGACGATCGTGTGCACCTCGCGCGACCTGGATGCCCGCGATCGCGAAACGCTGCTGTCGCTCGACGTCGCGGCGATCTCCAAGTCCGACCTGTCGCACGAGGTGCTCTGCGACGCGATCTTGCGCACGCTGGGGCGCGTATCGGGCGCCGACTCCATGGCGAACCGCCTCGACGCGGGAGCTGCGTGATGGGCGCGCAACGCAGCGGCACGATCCTGATCGTCGACGACAACGAGTCGGGGATCTACGCGAAGCGGCGCCTGCTGGAAAAGGCCGGGTTCAAGGTGCTCGAAGCGCGCAACGGCACGGCGGCGCTGGATATGGCCTCCTCGCACCGCCCGGATCTCGCGCTGCTCGACATCAAGCTCCCCGACATCGACGGCTTCGAAGTGTGCCGGCGGCTGCGCGCGAACAGCATGACCGCTTCCATGGCGATCGTGCACATCACCGCCTCCTTCGAGCGGCCCGAAGATCACGTACGCGGCCTCGAGGCGGGCGCGGATACCTTTCTGCTGGCGCCCACGGATCCTTCGGTACTGGTCGCCACCGCGCGCTCGCTGATCCGCATGCGCCGCGCGGAGGCGGCGCTGCGCGAATCGGACCGGCGCAAGGACGAGTTCCTGGCCGTGCTCGCCCACGAGCTGCGCAATCCGCTGGCACCGCTGCGCAACAGCCTGCAGATCCTGGAGCTCGAGCCGGGACGATCGCCGACCGGCCGCATGGCGATGGAGATCATGGACCGGCAGATCTCGCAGATGGTGCGCCTGATCGACGACCTGCTGGAGATCAGCCGCATCAACGAGAACAAGCTCGAGCTGCGCCTGGAGAACACCGACCTCGAGCACATCGTCGAGAGCGCGCTGGAAACCTCCCGCAACATGATCGAGAGCGGCGGCCACACCCTCAACGTTTCGCTGCCGCCGCGCCCGGTGCCGATCTATGGCGACGTGGTGCGGCTCGCGCAGGTGCTCGGCAACCTCGTCTCCAACAGCGCCAAGTACACCCAGCCCGGCGGCACGATCGAGATCGCAGCCATCGCCGACGAGAATTGGGTCGAGATCTCGGTCACCGACACGGGCATCGGCATCTCCGAAGAGGACATGCCGCGCATCTTCGAGATGTTCGCGCAGTCGCGTCGCGCCGCCGGCAGCCAGGCGGGTGGCCTTGGCATCGGGCTTGCGCTGGTGCGCAGGCTCGTGGAGATGCATGGTGGCCGCGTGAGCGCTGCCAGCGCGGGACCCGGCAAGGGCAGCCGTTTCGTCGTGCACCTGCCCGTGCGGCACATGCCCGGCGCAACGCTCGCGCCGATTCAGGCGCAGAGCGCGCCCGAGCAACGATCGAGCTGGCAGCGCGTGCTGGTGGCCGACGACAACGCGGATGCCGCGCAATCCTTCGCCGAGCTGCTGCGCTCCATGGGCACGGAGGTGAAGATCGCTCGTGACGGGCTGGAAGCGGTCGACCTCGCCTCGACCTTCAAGCCGGAGCTTATCTTCATGGACATCGACATGCCGCGTCTCAACGGGCTGGACGCGGCGCAGGCGATCCGCGCGCAGCCCGGCAACTCCGCCGTGATCATCTGCGCGCTCACCGGCTACGGCCAGGAACGCGATCGCGAGCGCTCGGCCGCGGCCGGCATCGACCATCACCTGGTGAAGCCGGTGGACGCAGAGCTCCTGCGCAGCATCATGGTGCGATAGGAGCGCCGCTCAGTCGCTGCCGAAGAACACTTTGGCGAAAGAGAGCGTGATCCCAACGTCCGGCGTGTTGTTGAAGTTGGCGAGGTTCTCCGTGATGCCCAGGCGCAGCACGGCCCCCTGGAACAGCCATTGCACACCGAGCGTCGCCTGCAGCTTGTCGGCGCTCAGCTCGTCGAGATCCGTTTCGGTCGCGACGCTCTCGCTCCAGTAGAGCTGCAGGATGAGGTTGGTGTGCTGTGACAGTCGCGTTTCCCAGCCGCCGATGACCGTGGGAATGATCGCGTCGTCCGCGATCGCCGGGTTGAAGCTGCCGAAGTACACGCCGGCCAGCGTCAGGTAGAGGGCGTTGCGCTCGAAGAAGCGCTGGTAGGACACCTGCAGGCCGTAGTCGGCCTCGCCGGTCGCTACCAGCAGCTGCTCGTCGTTCACCGGGATCTTGGCCGCCGTCTCGACGATCAGGTTCCATTCCTGCGGCCGCTCGAACAGCGAGTAACGCGCGCCGAGCACCGGATCGCCCAGATCGCTGCTCGGCTCCTCGTTCAGCAGCACCTGCGCACCCTCCAGGTTCACCACGGCCTGGAACCGGTTGCGCGGCACGAAATCGCGCCCCGCGTTGCCGAAGCCCACGCTGTCGTGAAAGCTCTCGATGGTCGAGTCGAGGTTGCCGCCGTCGAAGAAGTAGTAGGGAATGGTCGCGTAGAACCCCCAGTGGCGGCTCATGCGGTAGTGCAGCGTGAGATCGACCAGACCGAACTCACCGTCGACCAGGTACGACTCGCCCGGCAGCGACAGGATGTTCTGCAGGTCGGTGGGTGTGATGGCGCCGCGCTGGATGTTGCGCGCTTCGAGATATTCCTCGACGTTCTCCGACAGCGCCCAGGTGTTCTGATAGGTGAGATTGAACTCGAAGGCGAAGGTGCGCGGCGTCGCCGCTACGGCGTGCGCGGGCAGCATGTCGAGGCGGTTCATGCCAAAGGGCGTCATGTCGCGCACCCGCATGAGTCCCAGCGTTCGCCAGTGAGCGGCAGGCGCTTCGACGCTGGCTGGCGCCGTGTCGCTCGCCTCGGTCGGTGGGCTCGGTGGCGGAGAGTCCTGAGCGCTCGCAACGGGCTCCTCGCCGAGCGCCGGTCCGCCTGTGAGACCGAGTGCTGCGAGCACAGCTCCACGCATCAGTCGTCGACATCGGCCCATCAGTGCTCCTTGTGAATAGCTGCGTGGGCTCCCATATCGGAGCCAACGGTTTGTTCGCGTTCGTAAGTCATTACTTTACTGAAGTCTGGCGCGCGCAACGCTGCCCCGCTGGGCGCGGACTGCGCTGCCACGGGCACAGCCTTTGCCGGGGCGTGGCGGGATTCCAACGCCGGGGCGGTTCGGGTACACTTCGCGCCCTCAGTGGCTCAAGGGCCGCTGAACCCTGTCAAAACAGGGATTTACGAACCAGAAGGCCCCTTGAGGGGCTTTTTAGTTTGTGCGGGGTGGGTTCCTGGCCGGAACCCGTGAGGTACGGAATTCGAACGATGGGCCCTCGGGCCCATTTTCGTTTGTGGGGCGCCCATGCGCGAGCAGCTCTTGAGTCTGCTGGAGCCGCCGGTCGGTGCGCTCGGCTATGAGCTGGTCGACGTGGAGTTCGCGAGCGCGGGCTCCGGCGGGCTGCTGCGGTTGTATATCGACGCTCCGGCCGGCATCACGGTCGATGACTGCGAACGTGTGAGTCACCGGGTGAGCGAGATCCTGGACGTGGAGGACCCGATACCCGGCGCCTACACGCTGGAGGTCTCTTCACCGGGGCTGGATCGCATCCTGCGCACGCGCGAGCACTTCGAGCGCTTTCGCGGCAGCCGCATCCGCGTGCAGCTGTCGCTGCCCATCGAGGGGCGGCGTCGGTACACCGGCACGCTCACGAGCGTGACCGAGGATTCGATCGAGATGGAAGTGGACGGCGAGCCGGTGCAACTCGAGCGGACGCGGATCCAGAAGGCCCGAGTGGTGCCCTGAGTCAAGAAGCGAGGGGAACGAGCGATGAACAAAGAGATCCTGATGGTCGTGGACGCCGTCTCCAACGAGAAGGGCGTCGACAAGGAGATCATCTTCGAAGCGCTGGAAGCGGCGCTCGCCTCGGCTACCCGCAAGAA
>DASTQG010000237.1:0-10419 GCA_035761885.1 Steroidobacteraceae bacterium
GGACGTGGCCGCGATTGAACGGGCAATGACAGCCCGGCCCACCACGCTTCGACCGACAACTCTGGCTGTAGATCTGGCCGTAGAGGAACGTGCGGCGGGATAACCCGCCGAACCCACAGCGAATTAACTGGCGGAGAGAGAGGGATTCGAACCCTCGAAGGGCTTTTGACCCTTACACCCTTAGCAGGGGTGCGCCTTCGACCACTCGGCCATCTCTCCGGTGTATCGCAGTGTGCGGCAGGTTCGGGCGCGGAAAACGGCAGGAGCGCCCGGCCTTAGGCAGGGCGCGTAGGATACTCAGCGACTCTAGGTACGTAAAGCCGCGCGTATTTCGCGGTCGCGAAAGCTCGGGATCAGGTCTTGCCGTCGCCGCCGAACTGGCCACGGACGACGTGTCCGGTGCCGGTCCCTTGCTGCGCTTCCCGCTTGATGCGCTCGTAGATCTCTTCGCGATGCACCGCTATTTCCTTCGGTGCATTCACTCCGATGCGCACTTGGTTGCCCTTGACGCCGAGAACGGTCACGGTGACGTCGTTGCCGATCATCACTGTCTCACCGACGCGCCTCGTCAGAATCAGCATCTCTTGCTCCTTGGTGGCGAGCGGAGCTGCAATCGCCCCCGCGCTTGTCCCTCACTCGCCTGGTCGGCCTTGACTCGAGCCGATCTTTCTTGTCCGACACTATAGTAACTGCAATGTCCGGGGATGGCATCAGGAATCCCCTGTATCGGCAAGTCAGAAAAAGGTGAACGCCTCGCTAAGGGACGTGTTTGACGCGCGCGCACGTGCACCATGCCGGTACGAGGCGCTGCTATTTGACGGTTTGCGGCGCGATTCCGGCAGTCTGTGGGTGTTCCAGCCCAAACGCGGCGTGCAGCGCGCGCACGCCTTTTTCCAGCGCCTGCTCGTCGACCAGCACCGAGATCTTGATTTCCGAAGTGGAAACCATCCGCACATTGATCGACTGTCCAGCAAGGGTGGCGAACAGGCGGGTGGCCACTCCGGCGTGCGATCGCATGCCCACCCCCACCACCGAGAGCTTGGCGACGCGATCGTTTCCTGCAACTTCCGCGCCCTGGAAGGCGCCGGCCGCGCTCTTCGCCAACCGCAAGGCGGTCGCATAGTCGTCGCGGTGCACGGTGAAGGAGAGGTCGACTTTCCCCGCTCGCGGGGCGTTCATCACGATCATGTCGATCTCGATGTTGGCCTGCGAGACCGGCTCCAGCAGCCGGAAGGCCGTGCCGGGCACGTCGGGCACGCCGGCGACGGTGATTTCCGCCTCGTCGCGGTTGAACGCGATGCCTGAAACGACCGGGGCTTCCACGCGCGGCTCCTCTCGACAGATCAGCGTTCCCGGCCCCGTGCCGAAGCTCGAGGCGACCCGCAGCGGCACATTGTACTTGCTCGCGAATTCGACCGAGCGCAGGTGCAGCACGCGCGAGCCCTGCCCCGCCAGCTCCAGCATTTCATCGAAGGTCACGCGCTCGAGCCGGCGGGCCGTGGGCACCATGCGCGGGTCGGTCGTGTAGACGCCATCGACGTCGGTGAGGATCTGGCACTCGTCGGCTTCGAGCGCTACCGCCAGCGCGACCGCGCTCGTATCCGAGCCGCCGCGGCCGATGGTCGTGATATTGCCGGCCGCGTCGACTCCCTGGAATCCGGCCACGACCGGCACGATGCCTTGTGCGATATCCGCACGAAGGCGCTCGGTCTCCACCTGCTCGATCCTAGCCCGGCTGTGCACGCTGGTCGTGAGCACGCGCACCTGGCCGCCGGTGTACGACTTCGCGGGACAGCCCTGCGCGCGCAGGGCGATGCACAAGAGCGCGATCGAGACCTGTTCTCCGCTCGACAGCAGCACGTCCATCTCGCGCGAGTCGGGTTCTTCGCACAGCCCGCGCGCGAGGTCGACGAGGCGATCGGTGCTGTCGCCCATCGCGGAGACGACTACGACGACATGGGTGCCGCTGCGCCGCACGGCGCTCACCTTCTCGGCGACGCGGCGGATCAGGTCGAGGGAGCCGACGGACGTGCCGCCGTACTTTTGAACGATGAGCATCAGGGCCGAATCAGGCCGCCACTTCCTCGTACGAGAACTGCGGAATGCCGGCGCGCTCGGACGCGTGCTCGATCGTGATCGCGCAGACCTTCCCCTCGCCGTCCATTTCGAGCAGCGTATCTTCATCGAGGTCGCGCGTCTCGGCGACCGGGACTTCGCGCAACTCTATGTAGAGCGTATCTGTGTCAGGGAAGTACTGGACTTTCATGGACGAAACCGCCTGTCGAAGAACGCGTTATGAACCGTCTCGCTATCCTCACCACGGATCATAACGCGGCCGGGGCGCAGGCGTTTGCTTGCGAAATAAGGGGTGACCTTCACCCCCGCAGTCTGGGAGGGTCCCTGCCATCAACCCAGCCGCCGCAGTTGCGCGAACGCAGTGATTTCCCTCACCGGCCTGCCCTACCGGTCAGAAATTGGTGAGGAAATCATCGCACGGGGCGAAGGACTTTGGCCCGCCGCGGCCCCCAAATATCGGCGTCCGCCAAGCCCGGAGGTCCTCATGCAACGTTACCTGCTCATCGAATCGCGCGATCCGTTCGAATCGCGCAGCTTCGCCCGCCGCTGCGAGCTCGCTGCCGCGTTAGCCGGCGAAGGGGCCGAAGTCACTGTCTTTCTGGTGGAGAACGGCGTGCTCGCGGCGCGCGAGACGGCGCGGGTGCGCGAGATCGAGCACCTCGGGAGCCTCGGCGTGCGCGTGCTCGCGGATGAGTTCGCGCTGCGCGAACGCGGCATACCGACGGCGCAGCTGGCACGCGCAGTGCGCGCGGCTCCGCTCGATGCGCTCGTGACCGCGCTCGGCAAGGGCGCGAAAGCGATGTGGAACTAGAGGCAAAGTCATGAACCCCGCACTCACGATCCTCATGATGGACGCGCCTTACGAGCAGGCCCGCACCGCCACGGCGTTTCGCCTGCTGGATGCGGCGCTGCGCCGCGGATTCTCCCTGAAAGTATTCGCCTATGAAGGCGCGGTCAGCCTGCCGCTCACGCTGCAGAAGCCGCACGCGAATGCGGTGCATGGCCGCACGCTCGAGGAGGAGGCGCATCCCACGCCGCCCGTCTGGGTGAGCGCGCTCATGCAGAGCGCGCGCGAACGCGACCTCGAGTTCGAGTGGGTCAACTGCGGACTGTGCGTCGACGAGCGCGGCGCCACCGAAGTCGTGGCCGGCGCGAAACGCGGTTCGCCCGCGGATTTCTGGCGCATGGCCGGCGAAAGCGTCAACACGCTCGTCATTCCCACCCGGTAGGAGCCACGGACATGCGAGTACTTCAGATCATCGAGCCCGCGCACCGCGCCACGCTCGAGGAACAGGACGACACGGTCCTGTGGTTCACGCGCGCCATTCGCGCCGCAGGCGCCGAGGCCGACGTGCTGTTCGTCGGCAGCGCCGTGAGTTACGCGGCGCGCGGACAGGACGCCACGGGCTTCGAGGTTGGCGCCTGGAAGCAGCGGCATCCGCCCGCGCTCGAGCATGAGATCGCGAAGCTCATCGAGAGCGGCGCGCGCGTGTCGGTCCTGCGCGAGGATCTCATCGAGCGCGGGCTGGATCCCGAGGCAATGCTCCCGAACGTCGGCACGACGAGCGCGCGCCAGCTCGGCGCGCTGCTCGGTCAGTACGATCGCGTCTGGAAATGGTGAAGCGCAGGCTCAGGCCTGCCAGCCGATGCGCCTCATGATGTTCGCGAAACGCGCATCGCCGCGCAGGAAGTCGAACACGGGCTCGGAATTCAGCTCGATGAGGTCCGGATTGCCGCCCTCGTACGCGGTCTCGAGCCATTGCAGCGTCTTGGAGCGATCGTGGGCGGCCGCATGGATCTTCGCGATGTTGTAGGGCAGGACGTAGCGCTTGCCCTTGAGCCCCTCGAGGATCCGGATGAGCTTTACCGTGGCGTCCGTGCGGCCGCTCGCCGCGTACGCGACGCCGAGCGCGGCCAATGTTTCGGTGCTCTGTTCCGCCAGGCGATGCGAGCTCTTGAGCTCACGGATCGCCTCGTCGTAGCGACCCTGCTGGACGCGCACCAGCCCGAGGCGCATGTGCGGGAGGAAGTGCGCGGGATGGGCTTCGCAGGTCTGCACGAGGATCGAGGCGGCTTCCTCGTAGCGATGCGCGAGGTAGAGGATCATGCCGAGCGAGGCGCCGATGACCGGCGAGAGCGGATCGAGCCTGCGCGCAAACTCGGTCGACGCCACCGCCTCGGCGCGCCTCTCCTGACTCATCAGGTATTCGCCGTACCAGTAGTACACCACCGCGTGCGAGGGGTTGAGCTCGGTTGCCCGTCGGAATGCCTCGTCCAGGCCGTCCCAGTCCCCGTCGTGCAGTCGCAGATGTGCGAGCGACCCGTGCGCGTCTCCCAGCTCCGCGTCCAGCTCGACCGCACGCAGCGCCGCGGATCGCGCGCGCGCGAACATCTCTTTCGCGGGCACCATGCCACGACAGGCGAGCATGACGCAGGCATCGGCGATGCCCGCATGCGCTGGCGCATACGCAGGAGACTCGCGCAGGGACTGCTCGAAGCAACGGATGCTTTCGCGCATCCCGCGCTCGGTGCGCTGATTCAGGAAGTGTCGGCCCTTGAGGCAGGCTTCGTAAGCGCCCGACGGCACCGCGGGCGCGGCCGTGAGACGCCGCGAAGCCTGCGGAGTGAGCTTGACCTGAATCTCGCGCGCAATCGCCGCGGCCACATCGCACTGCAGCCGCAGCACGTCGCCGGCCGGCCGCTCGTAGTTCTCGGCCCAGACGTGCGTTTCGTCGGACACCTGGATGAGCTGCGCCGCGACGCGAATGCGCCCGCGGCCGCGCCGCACGCTGCCCTCCAGGACGTAGTGCACGCCGAGCTCCGCGCCGATCGTGGCCACGCGCTTGCGCGTGCCCTTGTACATCATGGAGGACGTGCGCGCGATGACCCCGAGGCGGCCGGGGTTGAGACGCGCGAGCTGCGCGATCATCTCCTCGGTGAGTCCGTCGCTGAAGTACGCGCCGGGCCGACCTGGGCTCAGGTCCTCGAACGGCAGCACCGCGATCATGACGCGCTCGTCGCCGGCATCGCGGCGCGTTGCGCTGCGTTCCAGCGGCGCCACGAAACGATAGCCGCGCTTGGACACCGTGGCGATGTAGGCGTCGCTGCTTGCGCTGCCGCCGAGCGCCTTTCGCAGGACGGAGATGGTGCGCGTGAGGCTGCCCTCACCCACGACCGTGCCGGCCCAGACGGTGTCGAGCAAGGTGGACTTGTCCACGACCTCGCCGGCGTTGGCGAGGAGCAGGCTCAGCGTGTCGGCGACTTTGGGCGCGAGGCCCAGGTCCTTCGCGCCCTTGAAGAGCACCCGCCCGCGCGAGTCGAACTTGTACGGTCCGAACCGGTACTGAAGGCTCTCTGGCATGTTTGCATCGACCCGAGTGCCAAGGCCAATCGAAGCTCAACCTCGCCCGTTCACGCTCCCAGTCGCTCGCGCACCCAAGACTCGACGCTCGCGAGCGCGCCATCCAGCGCTGCCGGGTTCGTGCCTCCCGCCTGCGCCATGTCCGGCCGGCCGCCACCGCGACCGCCGACCTGCTGTGCGACGTAGCCGATCAGTTCGCCCGCCTTCAACTTCGCGGTCTGATCCTGGGTCACGCCGGCGACGAGCAGCACCTTGTCGGCGCCCTCGGCCGCTCCGAGCACGATCACCGCGGACTTGAGCTTGCTCTTGAGCTGATCCATCGCATCGCGCAGCGCCTTCGCATCCGCGCCATCGACGCGCGTCGCGAGCACCTTCACGCCGTTCACTTCGCGCGCGCTGCTCGACAAGTCACCACCCTGCCCGCTCGCCAGTTTCCCCTTGAGCTGCGCGATCTCCTTCTCCATCTTGCGGCTGCGCTCGATGAGCTGCTCGATCTTTTCGCGCACGTCGTCGCGGTTGCCGCGCACCAGCCCCGCGATGTCCTTGAGCAACTCGTCGGTGGCTTCGGCCCAGAGCAGCGCGCCTTCGCCGCTCAGCGCCTCGATGCGCCGCACGCCGGCCGCGACGCCCGACTCGCTCACGATCTTGAAGAAGCCGATGTCGCCGGCGCTGCGCACGTGCGTGCCGCCGCACAGTTCCATCGAAAACTCGCCGACGCGCAGCACGCGCACATCGCTCTCGTACTTTTCGCCGAACAGCGCCATCGCGCCCGCCGCGACCGCCTTGTCGAACGCCATCACCTGCGTTTCCGCGGGCGCGTTCTCGCGAATCTGAGCGTTCACCAGGTGCTCGATCTCCTTCAGCTCTTCAGGCGTCACCGCCTGGAAGTGCGAGAAGTCGAAGCGCAGCCGGTCGGGTGCGACGAGTGAGCCCTTCTGCGTCACATGCGTGCCGAGAACCTTGCGCAGCGCCGCATGCAGGAGGTGCGTTGCCGTGTGATTGCGCACCGTGGCCGCACGCAACTGCGCGTTCACCTCGGCGCGCACGGTGTCCCCGATGCGCAGCTCGCCCTTGGTGACCAGCCCGATGTGCGCGTGCGCCTGGCCGATCTTCTGCGTGTCGCGCACGATGAATTCCGCAGCGCCGCCGGTGAGCACGCCGGTGTCGCCCACCTGCCCGCCTGCTTCCGCGTAGAACGGCGAGCGGTCGAGCACCACCTGCCCCTCTTCGCCCGCCTTCAGCGTGTCGACCTTCTTGCCGTCCTTGATGAGCTGCGCGACGCGGCCCTGGTCGACGAGCCCCTCGTAGCCGATGAACTGCGTGCGGCCTTCCACCGTCACGCCTTCGCGCAGGTCGACGCTGAACTTGCTCGCCGCGCGCGCGCGCTCGCGCTGCGCTTCCATCTCGCGCTGGAACCCGACCTCGTCGATCTCGAGCCCGCGCTCGCGCGCGATATCGGCCGTGAGATCGACCGGGAAGCCGTACGTGTCGTACAGCTTGAACACTGCCTCGCCCGCGATGGTGCGGCCCGAGGCGCGCTTGATCGCGTCCTCCAGCAGGCCCATGCCGGTCACCAGCGTCTCCGCAAAACGGATCTCCTCCTGCTCCAGTACCTTTTCAACGTGCGAGCGGGCCTTGGTGAGCTCCGGGTATGCCTCGCCCATCGCTTTTTCGAGCGGGGCGACCAGCTTGTGGAAGAACGGCTCGCGCAGGCCGAGCTGGTAGCCGTGGCGGATCGCTCGGCGAATGATGCGCCGAAGCACGTAGCCGCGGCCTTCGTTCGAGGGCAGCACGCCGTCGACGATGAGGAACGAGCAGGCGCGGATGTGATCCGCGATCACGCGCAGGGAGCCCGACGCCAGGTCCTTCGTGCCAGCGATCTGCGCGGCGGCCTTGATCAGCCCCTGGAACAGGTCGATCTCGTAGTTCGAATGCACGCCCTGCATCACGGCCGCGACTCGCTCGAGGCCCATGCCGGTGTCGACCGAGGGCTTGGGGAGCGGGGTGAGCTTGCCGTCGGCCGACCGGTCGAACTGCATGAACACGAGGTTCCAGATCTCGATCCAGCGATCGCCGTCCGCATCCGCCGAGCCCGGCGGGCCGCCCGCGATCCCGGCGCCGTGGTCGTAGAAGATCTCGCTGCACGGGCCGCACGGGCCGGTCTCGCCCATCTGCCAGAAGTTGTCCGAACCGCCACCTGGCTTGTCGCCGATGCGCACGATTCGGTCCTTCGCCAGGCCGATGTCCTTGTGCCAGACGTCGAACGCTTCGTCGTCCGTCTGGTACACGGTGACCATGAGGCGCGCCGGGTCGATGCCGAGCCAGTCCCTGCCGGTCACGAACTCCCAGGCGAAGCGGATCGCATCGCGCTTGAAGTAGTCGCCGAAGCTGAAGTTGCCCAGCATCTCGAAGAACGTGTGGTGGCGCGCGGTGTAGCCGACGTTCTCCAGGTCGTTGTGCTTGCCGCCGGCGCGCACGCAGCGCTGGCTCGAGGCCGCGCGCACGTACGCGCGCTTGTCCTTGCCCAGGAACGTGTCCTTGAACTGGACCATGCCCGCGTTCGTGAACAGAAGCGTCGGGTCGTTGCCCGGCACGAGGGGGCTGGACGGCACGACGGTGTGACCGTTGCGCCGGAAGAATTCGAGGAAACTGGCCCTGAGCTCACTGCTCGAGAGCGTCTTGTCGGAAATCGGGGTCATTCGTCGGCACTGTCCGGAGTGGATCGGGGTAGACGGGAGTCCGCAGGAGGACGTCCCCCGCAATCCCAGGATTTTGCAGGAATCCCCGCCGCTTTGCGACGGCAGCGGACCGTGGTGCCACGAGATCCGCCCTCAGCCCGCTCACTCCCTCCCGAACGCCGACGCCGACCCTCGTACCGCAATCCGGTCTCGCTGAATCGCGGCAATGTTCGGCGTGCCGGCCTGCTCCATGATCGCGCGCAGCTCGCGGTTATAGATGTCGAGCACGGCTTCGACGCCGCTCTGCCCGAATGCCGCCAGTCCCCACACCTGCGGACGGCCCACGCCTACCGCGGTCGCCCCCAATGCGAGTGCCTTGAAGATGTCGGTGCCGCGACGCACGCCGCCGTCGAGCAGCACGGGAACGCGGCCTCGCACCCCGGCAGCGACCTCCGGCAGGCTTTCGATGGTCGAGCGCAGGGTCTCCTCATCGCGTCCGCCGTGGTTAGAGACGACGATGCCGTCGGCCCCGTGCTCGACGCATTTCGCGGCGTCTTCGCGCGTCACGATGCCCTTGACCAGGAACTTCACCCGCACGAGGTCGCGGAGCTTCGCCAGGTAGTCCCAGGAGTATGCCGAAGGCGAGTATTCCTTGACCTTCGATACGTCCAGACCCGCGTAGAGCGGGCTCCTTCTCACGAAGTCGTGCGAGTTGTTGATGTGGCACTGCGTGCACTGGCGCTCGTCGACTCGCATGGCGCGCATGAGTGTCTCGGAGTTTCGGCTGCCGACACTGTCGACCGTGAACACGATCGCAGGACATCCCGCTTTCTGCGCGCGATCGACGACTGCACGCGTGACGTTCCAGTCGTCGGTTGCGTAGAGCTGATACCAGACCGGAGCGCTGCGTGCCGCGATGACGGCATCGAGCGCTGTCGACGAGGCACTCGACAACATCATCAGGGCCGAGCGCGAGGCGGCGGCCCGTGCGGTGCCGCTTTCTGCGTCCGGGTGAAACGCACGTTGTGAGGCGACTGCGGACAGGTAAACGGGCGACGCCCATCGCGTACCGAGCAACTGGACCTCGGTATCCACGCGACTCACGTCGACGAACCGGTGCGCGCGGATCGCCAGGAGCGAGAAGGCTTCGTGATTCCAGGCGACGGTGCGATCGTCGTCGACGCCGGTCGCGATGTATCCGAAATGCGCCGGCGGCAGCGCCGCGCGAGCGAGCCCCTCGAAGTCCATCACGTTGAGTACGTCTTTTGGAGATGCGGCGGGCGATGTCGACGCACCGGCAGCGGCGCGGGCAAATGCCGGGAGCCCCGACAGCAGCGGCCACACGCACAGGGACTCGAGCAGCGAGCGGCGGGAAACCGCGGCGCGATGGTTCATGGGTACCTCCAGGTGCGGCGCCTTTCTTTCGTGCACCTGCGACGGTCGCATTCAGCCGGCTTTCATTGGGCAACGCAAGGCTGCTCCAGCGAAAACCTCGGTCACTCGTGGTCGGTGGCGCCAATGTCCACGTCGCTTCCCAGGGCGACCCGGATCTGCGAGGCCGTGAAGCCTCGATACTGGAGAAATCGCGCCTGTTTCGCCTTTTCGGCGTAGCTTTCGGGCTCCCGGCCGCCGAACTTCTTTCTTCGCACCTCGCAAGCGCGGACTGACCAGTCCTGCCCCTCCTCCAGGTACCGATCGATCAGGTCGGAGGGGACCTTGAGGCGGCGCATCTCCTGTCCGATGCGGATCGGGCCCTGACCACGGGCGGCGTGGTAGGAAACGAAGTGCTCGGCGTAGCGCGCGTCATTGACCAGGCGTTCGCGCTGGAGGGCCTCGACCAGGTCCGCGACGATGGTTTCGTGGAAGCCGCGGTCGCGGAGCTTCGCGGCCAGCTCGGCGGAACCGAAGTCGCGGCGCGCGAGCAGCTGAAGGGCAGCCTGGCGCGCTGCCTGTGCGTTGAGGGGGTCGTCAACGGTCATTGGGGCGGATTGTCCGCTTTTTCGGCGGGGGCCCCGTAGTCGTAGCGGGACTCCCGCGGAAGGTGGCCCTCCCGCGGGAAAATGTGAATGTCCCCTTTTCTTTCTCAGCGAGGCGGCGGAAAAGGGGACTGTCCCCTTTTCTCAGCCGGCGGCCTCGCCGCGGCTGGAGTCGCGCTTGACTGGAACCAGCTTCTCGCGCAGCTGGCCCTCGATGTCCTTCGCGATATCCGGGTGCTGCTGCAGGAACACGCGGGTGTTGTCCTTGCCCTGGCCGATGCGCTCGCCCTTGTAGCTGTACCAGGAGCCGGACTTCTCCACCAGGCCG
>DASTQG010000238.1:0-2717 GCA_035761885.1 Steroidobacteraceae bacterium
CCGATACCAGCACCAGCATGGCGAACTCCGAGCCCAGGGTGGTCATGCGGCTCTCGCTGATGCTGCCGCCGCAGTCCGCGACGATGCGCGTCAGGTCATGCACCATGCCCGTGCGGTCGTTGCCGATGGCCGAGATCGCCAGGTGCTGTTTCATCTAGTCCGTTAAGGGGCCGGGCAGGTCACTGGCGAAGTCTACCAGCCGCCCCGGACCGGTGCAGCCGTCGCACCGCGCGGACAGGCGCGCACTTGCCGCGCCCGCTCCGCGGCACGTACCATGCCCGCGTCGTTTTCGGCAGGAGTAGCGATGTTCGGCGGCAGCATGGTCGCGGTCGTCACGCCGATGGGCGTGGGCGGCGAGATCGACTGGGCCGCCTGGGAGAAGCTGGTCGACTTCCACGCGACCCAGGGCACCGATGCGCTGGTCGTGGGCGGGACCACCGGCGAGTCGGCGACGCTCTCCGATGCCGAGGTGGCGCGGCTGATCGAGTCGGCCATCCGCGTGCTGCGCGGACGCATGCCGGTGATCGCCGGCGCCGCCAGCAATTCCACCGCCGTGGCCGCCGAGCGCGCGCGCGAAATCTCCGCCACCGGGGCCGATGCGCTGCTCGTCGTCACGCCGTACTACAACAAGCCGACGCAGGGCGGCCTGTTCGAGCATTTCAGTGTCGTCGCGCGAGCCAGCAGTGTGCCCGTGATCCTCTACAACGTGCCGTCGCGTACCGCGGTCGACCTGCAGGCCGAGACCGTCGCGAAACTCGCGCGCGTGCCGAACATCGTCGCCATCAAGGAAGCGACCGGCAGCGTGGAGCGTGCGCAGGCGATCCGCGCGGCCGCACCCGCCGAGTTCGAGATCTACAGCGGCGACGATGCCACCGCGGTCGAGCTGATGGCGGCCGGCGCGCGCGGCGTCATCAGCGTGACGGCGAACGTGGCGCCGCGACAGATGCACGCGGTGTGTGCGGCGGCCGCGGCCGGGGACCTGGCGCGCGCCCGCGACCTCGATGGCAAGCTGCGCGAGTTGCATCAGGTGCTGTTCGTCGAATCCAATCCGATTCCGTCCAAGTGGGCGCTGCACCAGATGGGGCTGATCCCGCCCGGTTTGCGCCTGCCGCTCACGCCGCTGGAACCTCGCAACCATGCGACGGTCCATGGCGCATTGAAACGCGCCGGGCTCCTTTCCTGAATCCTCGAGGCTGCCGATGCAAAGAATCCTGACGGTCCTGGTCGTGCTTGCGCTCGCTGCGCTCTCGGGCTGCCGCTCGCTCACTTCCTGTACCGGGCCGGCGGATGTCGGCGATGGAGGTGAGTCCATCCCGCCGCTGCGTGTGCCGCCGGGCATGGTGGAGCCGAACCAGAAAGATGCCCTGGTGGTGCCGGAGCTCAATGAGCCGCCGCGCCCGCGGGCGGCGAATTCGGGCTGCATGGACGAGCCACCTTCGTACTTCCCAGGTCGCCGCCCCGGCGCCGAGGCCCCCGGGGAGAGCAACCCGCAGCCTGCGCCTCGACAAGCGGTGCCGCCGCAGGCGCAGCCCCCGCAGTTCGAGCTGCCCCAGCAGGAGCCGGCACGGCGTGAGGAGCCACCCCCGCCGGATCCTCAGCAGGCCGAGCCACCCGCGCCGCAAGACCCGCCGGGCTGAGTTGGACCGGGCGCGCGCGCTCTAGTACCCTGCGCGCGCTTTTCGACGGAGAGGTGGCCGAGCGGTCGAAGGCGCTGGACTGGAATTCCAGTTAACTCCTCACAGGGTTACGTGGGTTCGAATCCCACCCTCTCCGCCAGTTTCGCATCCCCCGGACTTTCGACAGGTTGCCGCGGACGCGAACCGGCGCTATATTTCGATAATACTGGAAATATCGGATGCCTAATGACCCCCAAAGACGCGGTCGAAGCGCTGTATGCCCTGGCGCACGAACATCGGCTCGGCGTGTACCGCATGCTGGTGGAGGCGGGGCCCGAAGGCCTCAACGCCGGCACCATCGCGCAACGTCTCGAACTGGCGCCCTCGTCGCTGACGTTCCATCTGCAGCATCTGCAGCGCGCGGAACTGATCACGCAGCAGCGCCAGAGCCGTCAGCTCATCTACGCGGCGGACTTCTCGGTCATGAACGACCTCGTGAGCTATCTCACCGACAACTGCTGCGCGGGATCCGCAGCGTGCGCCGCGCCGTGCGAGCCCGCGCGCGCTAAGAAGCCAGCCAGGAAGTCCTCCAGGGCAGCCTGAGCCACGATACCGGATTTCGATTTCATTCCCTTTACCAGGAGACAGAGATGAAGCGCCTGCACGTCCATGTGAGCGTCGATGACCTTGCGACCTCGATCCGTTTCTACAACACGCTGTTCGCCGCCGAGCCCACCGTGCGCAAGAGCGACTACGCGAAGTGGATGCTCGAGGATCCGCGCGTGAACTTTGCGATCAGCCAGCGCAACGGCGCGCCCGGCATCCGTCACCTCGGCATCCAGGTGGAAGATCGCGCAGAGCTCGCCGACGTATTCGCGCGACTGCAGCGCGCGGATGCGCCAGTGCTGGAGGAGGGCAGGACCACCTGCTGCTACGCGAAGAGCGAGAAGAGCTGGGTCGAGGATCCGCAGGGCGTGCAGTGGGAAACGTTTCTCACGACGGGCGAGAGCACGACTTACGGCAGCGGGCCGCTCAAGGATGCCACCGCACCTCCGTGCTGTGGACCGAAGCAGGCGGCCTGACGGGAGCCCGTCATGGAGC
>DASTQG010000239.1:0-4374 GCA_035761885.1 Steroidobacteraceae bacterium
GATGTGGGCCGGCGGTGTGATCCTGCTGATCATCGTCGACGTCACGGGTCACATCGGCAAGGGCGCGCAGCGCTGGCTGGACCTCGGGTTCATCCGCTTCCAGCCCTCGGAGATGATGAAGCTCGCGGTGCCGATGATGTGCGCCTGGTTCCTGCACGACCGTCCGCTGCCGCCCGACTTCAAGCCCCTGCTGGTGCTCGGGGCGCTGATCCTGGTTCCGGTCGGCCTGATCGCCGAGCAGCCGGACCTCGGCACCGCGCTCCTCATCGCAGCGTCCGGCGTGTTCGTCGTGCTGCTCGCGGGCCTGCGCGTGCGCATCATCGTCGGCGTGCTCGCGCTGCTGCCGCTGGTCGCCTGGATCGGCTGGCGCTTCCTGCACGACTATCAGCGCAAGCGCGTGCTGACGTTCCTGAACCCGGAGAACGATCCGCTCGGCGCGGGCTATCACATCATCCAGTCGCAGATCGCCATCGGCTCGGGCGGCGTGTTCGGCAAGGGCTGGATGAACGGCAGCCAGGCGCAACTCGAATTCCTGCCCGAGCGCTCCACCGACTTCATCTTCGCCGTGATCGGCGAGGAGTTCGGCTTTCTCGGGCTGCTGCTGCTGCTGGGCCTGTACCTGTTCGTGATCGGCCGTGGGCTGTTCATGGCGCTCGAATGCCAGGACACGTTCGCGCGGCTGGTGGCGGGCACGATCAGCCTCACGTTCTTCGTGTACGTGTTCGTGAACGCGGGCATGGTGAGCGGCGTGCTGCCGGTCGTCGGCGTTCCGCTGCCGCTCGTGAGTTATGGCGGCACTTCGATGGTGACCCTGATGGCGGGCTTCGGTATTCTCATGTCACTGCACTCGCACCGAAAGCTCGTGGGTTCGTGACCATCGCTCTGTACTTCCGACAACTGACTCTGTTGGTCGCACTGTTCACCGGCGGTTCGGCGCATGCCGCCACGCCGGCACCGGCGAGCGACGCCGCGCTCGATGTCGAGCGGCCCATCGTGCAGAACTTCGTGTCGCGCCTCGCCGACACGCACGGCTTCGCTGCCAGTGAGCTCAGCACCCTGCTGGCCAAGGCCGAGATCCAGCAGTCGGTGCTGGACGCCATGTCCCGGCCGGCCGAGCGCGCGCTGCTCTGGCACGAGTATCGCGACCGCTTCATCACCGAACAGCGCATCCGTGAAGGCGTCGAGTTCTGGCAGCAGCACCGCGAGCTGCTGGACAAGGTGGCGGCCGAGCGAGGCGTCGCGCCGGAGTACATGGTTGCGATCCTCGGCGTAGAGACGTACTACGGGCGCATCACTGGACGGTATCGCGTGCTCGATGCGCTGGCCACGCTCGCTTTCGACTATCCGCCGCGCTCCGAGTACTTCACGCAGGAGCTGGAGCAGTTCCTGCTGATGGCGCGTGAAGAATCCCTCGATCCGGCCGCCGCGCTCGGCTCCTACGCCGGCGCAATGGGCCCGCCGCAGTTCATGCCGCGCAGCGTGCGGAAGTTCGCGGTCGACGGCGACGGCGACGGCCATCGCAACCTCTGGTCGGATTGGGACGACATCGTCGGCAGCATCGCGAACTACTTCATCGAGCACGGCTGGAAGACCGGCCAGCCGGTGCTGGCGGATGCGAGCATCGATCAACAGCGCGCCCACTACCTGGATCCGCGCAAGGTCGCGCTCAACGAATCAGTCGGGTCGCTGCGCGAGAAGGGCGTGGTGTTCGAAACGGACCTCGCGCCCCAGGCGCCCGCGATGCTGCTCGCGGCGGACCTTCCGGAGAAAGTCGCGTTCCGCGTGGGCTTCCACAACTTCTACGTGATCACGCGCTACAACCGCAGCCCGTTGTACGCGATGGCCGTGCACGACCTGGCGACCGCGCTCACGCAGCACGTGTACAGCGACGATGCGAAGCCGCTCGAGCTGAGCGATGTCGGAACCGATGCGCAGAACTGAGCGCATCGTGGCGCTCTGCGCGCTCGCGGTACTGTCCGCTTGTCGCGTATCGCCGCCGCCCAAGCCCCAGCCGCCTGTCGAGCCCACGCCCGTACCGACACCGCACCCGCCGCCGGATGTGTCGAAGATTCCCGATGCGGTCCCCAGGACCGAACCGCGCAGCCGGCGCGGCAATCCGCCGTTCTACGAGGTGTACGGCAAGCGCTACCACGTGCTCGCCTCGAGCGCGAACTATCGCGAGCGCGGCGTCGCGTCCTGGTACGGCAAGGACTTTCACGGCGGTCCGACGTCGAACGGCGAGAAATACGACATGTACGCGATGACGGCCGCGCACAAGACGCTGCCGCTGCCGACTTACGTCGAAGTGGTGAACCTGAAGAACGGCAAGAGCGTGCGCGTGCGGGTGAACGACCGCGGGCCGTTCGTCGCCAACCGCCTCATCGACCTGTCGTACTCGGCGGCGAGCAAGCTCGAAATGGTGCGCGAGGGCACGACGCTCGTGGAAGTGCGCAGCCTCGATGCGGCGAGCCCGGGATCCGCGCCGGTGTCGCCGAACGAGATCTATGTGCAGGCCGGCGCGTTCGGCGAGCGCGCCAACGCGGATCGGCTGGTCGAGCGGCTGCGGGCCGCCGGCATCGGCGTCGCTTTCGTCCGCGAAGACGAGGTGAACGGCAAGACGATGTACCGCGTGCGCGTGGGGCCCGTGCCGACGGTGGCGGAATACGATCGCTTGGTGGAAGAACTCCGCGGGGTCGGCATCGCGGACGCGCGTCTGGCGAACGACTAGGAAAAGGGGACATTCACATTTTCGCGGGAACTGTCCCGCATTTCAGTCCCGGAAATGGGGACTGCGCCTCTTGCGATAATGTGAATGTCCCCTTTTCAGCTCAGTTTCTTCAGGAGCGCTTCGCCGCGAGTCTTTGCCTCGGTGACCTTTTCCGCCGCTTCCGCGGCGTTGCTGCGCGTTACCGCGTCGTCCGCCTGCGCCCAGGCGGCCTTCACTGCCTCGAGTTCCTGTTTGGCCGCCTCGAACTGCTGGGCGTCCATGCCGCGGGGTCGCTGGCCGCTCTTCTGCAACGCACTGAAACGGGACTCGAGGCGCTCGATCAGGGGCGGGACCTCGGCGCTCAGCCTGTTCCATACGTCTACTTGCTGCGTGCGCTCGGTCTCGAACTTGGCGCGCCGCTCCTGCGTCACCGCGATCAGGTTCTGCAGGTCCGGGCCGAGCTTCTGCATCATCCGGTCGACCGACTTGTAGCGGCGCAGGGCGAGATCCGCCTTGATGATGCGCATCTGCTCTTCGACGGGCGCGAGCTCCGCGGGCGCATGCTTCGCGGCCGCATCGCGAACCCGGCCGAGCGCCTCGTCTGCCTGCGCCACGGCGATCGCGGTCGCGGTGCCCGCGCTGCCATTGCAGCCCGCTGCCATCGCCGCGACGGCCGCACCCAGGACCACGGCCGCGATCCAGGACTTGTACATAGGTCGAGCGCTCCGAAGTGAGGCCTGCAAGGCTAGCAGAATCGCCCTTCGGCCCCTAAACTCGCGGCCTTCGCAATTTTTCCTCGAGAGTCCGCGTGAAAAGAGTCCTGCCCGCCTTGGCCGCCCTGGCGGTCCTGCTCGCCTCCGTTGCCCATTCCGCCGTTCCCGTTCCTCAGCCGCCGCAGCTCAATGCGCGGGGATATCTCCTCGTCGATCACGTCAGCGGCAAGGTGATCGCGGAGCGCAATGCCGACGAGCGCCTGGAGCCCGCCAGTCTCACCAAGCTGATGACGGCCTATGCCGTGTTTCACGCGCTGCACGACGGCAAGCTGAAGCTCGAGGATGGAATCACCATCAGTCCCAAGGCATGGAAGGCCGAGGGCTCGCGCACCTTCGTGCAGGTCGGCACGCAGGTGCCGGTGGATGTCCTGATCCAGGGCATGATCGTGCAGTCGGGGAACGACGCGACCATCGCGCTGGCCGAGCGCGTGGGCGGCAACGAGGAAACCTTCGCGGGCCTCATGAACGGCTACGCGAAGCAGCTCGGCATGCTTTCCTCGAACTTCGAGAACAGCACGGGACTGCCGGGCCCGCAGCACTACACCACCGCGCGCGATATCGCGATCCTGGCGCGCGCGATCATCCGCGAGTTTCCGCAGTACTACCGCTGGTACTCGCAGCACGACTTCACCTGGAACAACATCAAGCAGAGCAACCGCAACGGCCTGCTATACCGCGACCCGAGCGTCGATGGCATGAAGACCGGCCACACCGAGTCGGCCGGCTACTGCCTGGTCACCTCCGCCAAGCGCGACGACATGCGCCTGGTCTCGGTCGTGCTCGGCACGCCCAGCATCCGTGCCCGCGAGGATGCGAGCCAGGCGCTCATCAACTACGGCTTCTCCTTCTACGAGACGAAGAAGGTCTACAGCGCCGGGCGCAAGCTCGGGGCCA
>DASTQG010000240.1:0-7478 GCA_035761885.1 Steroidobacteraceae bacterium
CGAACTGGATCATGCAGTTCAGCCGCGCGCACGATTGAACTCTGCCGCGAGCACGCGTCCAAGCCTGAGACGCCTTAGTGCGCGTCGCCAGGGACCGGCACCGTGCCATCCACCGTCATCCGCTCCTTCAGTTACGACCCCGACAAGCGTGAGCTGCAGGTCGTATTCCAGTCGGGCCGGCTCTACCGGTACCTGGACGTGCCGCCGGACACCTTCCGGGCCATGCGCGCGAGCTACGCCAAGGGCGAGTTTTTCAACAAGAGCATCCGGGCCAGGTATCGCTTCGAGCGCGTCACGCCCGGCGACGCGCCTGCCGAATAGTTCGCCGTGTCCGCACGCGCACGGGGAAAACCCGCCCTCCCGTTGAATACGCCGCCCATGGAAGCGCGGCTGGTGGCGAGCCTGCCGCAAGATCCCGGCTGGCAGTTCGAACCGAAGTGGGACGGGTTTCGATGCCTCGCATTGCGCCGTGGCCGCGACGTTCACCTGCAGGCGAAATCCGGGAAGTCGTTGTCGCGATATTTCCCCGAGATGATCGCTGCCTTGCGCGCGCTGCCCGTTGCACACTTCGTGCTCGACGGCGAGCTTACCGTCGCAGTGGGAAGCTCTCTGTCGTTCGATGCCCTGCAGGCGCGCATCCATCCGGCCGACTCACGCGTGCAACGGCTCGCCGCGGAAACGCCCGCGACGCTGGTGCTGTTCGACTGCCTGGTCGCTCCCGGCGGCAGGAGTCTGCTGCAGGCTCCCTTGAGTGAGAGGCGCGAAGTGCTCGAAGCATTTTTCGAATCGCTGCGCTCGCCGACGCGCCTGCGGCTGAGCCCATACACGTTGCAGCGACGCGTCGCTCAACGCTGGCTCGACAGGGTCGGCGGTTCGCTCGACGGCGTGATCGCCAAGCGCCGCGAGGGTCCCTACGTGCCCGGGGAACGGGCGATGCTGAAGGTCAAGCGTCACCGCACGGCCGACTGCGTGGTCGGTGGATTTCGTTACGGCCAGAACAGCCGCAGCGTCGGTTCCTTGCTGCTCGGTCTGTACGACGATGGCGGGCTCCTGCACCACGTGGGTTTCACTTCCTCGATCCCCGCCGCCGAGCGTGCCGCGCTCACGCTACGACTCGAAAAAATCATCGCGCCGCCGGGCTTCACCGGCGATGCGCCGGGCGGGCCCAGCCGCTGGAGCAACGAACGCTCCGCGGAGTGGCAGCCGTTGAAGCCGAAGCTGGTGGCGGAAGTTTCATACGACCACGTGACCGCAGATCGCTTTCGCCATGGGACCGGGTTCGTGCGCTGGCGCCCCGACAAGGCGCCGCGCCAATGCACCTTCGAGCAGTTGCAGCAGGCCGCGAGGCCCGCGAAGCTCGTGACCGAACTGCTGTCCGGTTAGCGATCTGCTTCGAGCCTGCGCAGCGGCTTTTCCGCGGGGCCGCCCAGCACGTCGCCGTCGGGGCGGAAGCGAGATCCATGACAGGGGCAATCCCACGTGCTGTCTGCGGCGTTCCATCGCACCAGGCAGCCCATGTGGGTACAGACCGGTGAGAGCAGCGTCACCGCCCCCTTTTCGTCGCGGTGAGCCGCAACCTTGTCGCCTTTCAGCTTGAGGATCTTGCCTTCGCCTTTGCCGAGCTCATCGAGGCTCTCGCCCTGCGCGGGCTTCATGCGGTCGCGCAGCAGGTGATACGGGTAGTCGGCGTTTTCCTTGACGTAGCGCCACGCGCCGCCGTGGAACGGCTTGCGATCCACGCGAAACAGATCGAAGCAGGGGTTGTCACGCCCGAGCAGGCGGTCGCGCGCCATCATCGCGGCCACCGTCGCGAACGTGAAGCCATTGCCCGCGAAGCCGGTGGCGATGAATTCGCCCTCGGAGTTCTCTCCGATGAACGGCAGGCCGTCGTCCGTTTCGATGACCTGGCCCATCCAGCGATGCCGCACTTCCGCGGCCGGCAGCAACTCGTGCAGTCGTGCCTGCAGCCGCGTGAAGATTTCCTCGCTGTCCACTTCCTGGCCGGTCTTGACGTCCTCGCCGCCGAAGATCGCGTACTGCTGGTCGTCCGCCTCGTCGATGCGCAGATAGTAGTAAGGATCCGAGGTGTCCCAGTAAACGCCGGGAGCTACCGTGCCGGCCGGCAATCTCGCGCCGAGCACGTAGCTCGTGTAGAGGGCGAGCTTCGTCTGCAGCAACGTCGCCTTCAGGGCGCCGCCGCGGCCCGCGATCGGATTGTGCGTGGCGATGACGAGGTAGTCGCATCGCAGGTTCCTGCCGTTCGCCCGCACGACCTTCTCGGCCGCCTCCTCCAGCGCCGTCTGCTCGAAGATGTAACTGCCCTGGCCGGCGATGGCCGCGGCCAGTGCCGCGAGATACCGGCGCGGATGGAATTTCGCCTGGCCTTCGAACCGCACGCCGGGCAGCGCCACGCCGGGCACGCGCTCGACGAATCGGGCGTTGAAACCCAGCTCCACGGCCACGGAGGAGTCTTCCAGCAGGTCATCGCGCTCTTCCTCGTCCGTTTCGCGGAGCGATGCGTGCAGGAATCCCGGCACGCGGCGAAAGCCGCAGTCCGCGCTCGTCTCCTGCACCAGTCGTTCGATCTCGTCGATGGCCATCGCACCCGCCTGCCAGCACGTGCGCGCTGCCTCCTTGCCGAAGTGGTCGCACAGCTTGTGCAGGCGCATGTCGGTCACATAGGCCAGGTGCGCGGTCGTGCGCGCTGTGTCGGCCGAGGCGAGGCGATCTCGCTCGAGCAGAGCTACCCGCAGACCTTCCCGCCCCAACAGGTACGCGGTGGTGAGGCCCGCGACACCGCCTCCGACGACCACCACGTCGACTTCCAGATCACGATCGAGCGCCGGGTACTCGGGGAGCGGGAATTCCACCCAGGGCGAATGGGCGATCACATCCGTGTGCCTCATCAGAGTGTCTCCTGCGTTCGCCGCGACGGACTCTCGACGGCGCAGACGCAGACCGTTCCAAGGGCTTCTGGTTCCTGCAGCACCGTGGTTGCAATAGACTGGCCCTCACCATGGCACGGCACTTTTCCATGGTCCGCGAGCTGCACCTCGCGGACCTTTTTACACTGGCAAATGCCGCGTGCGGCGTTGCGGCGATCTTCTGCGCCATGACCCACGTCACCAGTGGCTCCATGGCGTACTACTTCGCCGCGGTAGCGCTGGCGCCGGCCGCCTTCGTCTTCGACGTCCTCGACGGCCGTATCGCGCGCTGGCGGCATGCGCATTCGGCGCTCGGCCGCGAGCTGGATTCGCTCGCGGACATCATCTCCTTCGGAGTCGCGCCAGCCACGCTGGCCTATGCCGCGGGGCTCGACGGCGGCTGGGACTGGATCGCGCTGATCTATTTCGTGTGCTGCGGTGTGGCACGCCTGGCGCGCTTCAACGTCACGGCCGAGGCGCTTTCGGAAGGCACCGCGAAAGTGAAATATTTCGAAGGCACGCCCATTCCGACGAGCATCGTGCTCGTCGCAGTCCTGGCCTTCGCCGCTTGGCGCGGACGCGTGGGCGAAGATCTCTATTGGGGCGTCTGGCAGCTCGGCCCCGCCGAGCTGCATCCGCTGGCGCTGCTCTTCGTCGCCTCGGGTTCGCTGATGATCAGCAAGACGCTGCGAATTCCCAAGCTCTGACCCGCTGGGTGGCTCGGGCTAGTCGCGCAGGCTCGCCGGCACGCGACCCCCGCCTTCCTGCAGCTTGATCAGCACCTGCTTGTGCAGCCAGACGTTCATCGCGGCGGAATCGCTGGTGTCGCCCTTGTAGCCGAGCTCGGCGGCGAGCGACTTGCGATTCTCCAGGCTCGGATCGAGATCCACGAGCTTCATGAGATCGACGATCGACGTGCGCCAGTTCAGTCGCTGAGCATTCCTCGCCGCCAGGCCTTCGAGCACGGTTTCGACGTCCACCGGCGCCGCCTGCGGTGCCGCCGGTTTCGCGCCGGCCGACGTCGTCGCGGCAGGAGCGGGTCTGGGTTGCGCCTGCGTGGACGCGGTGGTGGTGGACGGGGACTTCTGCTTGTCGGCATCCCGGCCGAAGATCGCATCGCGGATCTTGTCGAACACGCCCATGGCGCACCTCCTTGCTGGTCATAGCACGCGCCATCGTCGCGCCCCGATGTTCGCGCGCGGCATCAGCGGGTGCCTGTTCGCGCTGTAAGAGAAGTGCGCATCCTTCCGTACGAACGCGGCACCCGCGCGAAATGAGCACGACTTTTTTGAACTTTGCATCGAGAGGCGGCTCAGCCCTCATGAGGCCGATGAACGCTGTGGTTCGGCGAGAGCAACGTAGTCATTCGACAAGGAGTCAAGATGCTCAAGCCGTTCACATGGGGGGCGCTCGCCCTCTGCCTTTTCGCCCAGGCAGCGCAATCGCAGGAATCGCCGGGCGGACCGCGCGCGGAAGTCTCACTCAGCAACGACACGCTCGAGGCGCGCTACATCGACAGCGGCAGGCGCGTGGGCGTGGAGGAGCGCAGTCGCGTGTCGGCAGCCTTCTTCCTCAGTGAGGAACGCGACATCGTGCTGTACGGTGACCTTCTGTTTCCCATCACGTTCGGCTGGGACCGCCTGGACATGTCGATCGGCCCGCGCGCGTACGCCGCGCTGCTCGACGATGAGAACGACGATGTTCTCGCGCTCAGCGCGGGAGCCGAGGCTCGCTTCGTCCTCGACCGTCGCAGCCGGCTCGCCGTCGCGGGTAGCGCGTTCTACGCGCCGGACATTCTCACGTTCGGCACCGCCGACAACCTCACCGATCTCAGCGCGCGCCTCGAGCTGGGCGTTGCGCAGCGAGTGATCGTCTTCGGCGGCATGCGCTGGTTCGAGTTCGATCTCATCGACGGATCGGGCGAGCGCACCCTGATGGAGGAAATATTCGTCGGCGTGGGCTACACGTTCTGAGTACGCCTCACAGGTGCGCGAAGAACTCCGGCGCCTCGGGGTAGCGATCGTTACGGCCGTCCACGTACGTGATGGATAGCTTCGACAGCTCTTCCTCCGACACGTCCTCGAGGCAGCCGAGATTGACTCCGTACATGAGGCCGATGGGCGTTTCGGTGCCGATGCCGAAGGCGCGCACCCCGCAATGCCTGCAGAAAAAGTGCTGGTTCTTGCGCCGATTGAAGAGATATTGCGTCAGCACGTCCTGTCCCGACAGCAGGCGAAAGCCGTCCGCGCGAGCGACCGCCGGCCAGAAGCGCGTGCGGCGGCAGATGGAGCAGTTGCATCGGTAGGTCGGCTGGGTGAGATCGAGGTCCGCCTCGAAGCGCACCGCCCCGCAATGACAACTGCCATGATAGGTCCGCATCATCTCGATGAGCTCCTGGGGCGACGCGCCCGTCGGTTCTGATAATGTACAGGACTCATCGACGGACGGAGCACCGATGTACCTGCGCAGCCTCGCCATCACCTTCGCTTCCCTGTTCTTCCTCCTCCTGCAGCCGGTCAACTCTCCTGCCGCGGCGAAACTCTCCGCCGCGGAACGGCGCGTCGTGGCGGCCGCGCAGGCGGAGAACGCGCGCACGTTCGAGCTGCTCGAGAAGCTGGTCAACATCAACAGCGGCACCCTGAATGCGCCCGGTGTGCGCAAGGTCGGCGAGGTGGTGCGCGCGGAGCTGGAAGAGATCGGCTTCCAGGTGCGCTGGGTGCCGATGGATCAGGTCGGACGCGCAGGACATCTGGTCGCTGAGCATGCGGGCAAGGGTCGCGGCCAGCGCATGCTGCTGATCGGCCATCTCGACACGGTGTTCGAGCCGGACAGCCCGTTCCAGAGGTACGAGCGGCGCGGCGACGTGATCGAGGGACCGGGCGTGAACGACATGAAAGGCGGTCTTGCGATCATGGTGTCGGCGCTGCGCGCGATGAAGCAGGCCGGCACGCTTGCGCCCGCGCGCATCAACATCGTGCTCACGGGCGACGAGGAGGATCCGGGCGAGCCGTACTCCGTGGCCCGCGCGGACCTGCGCGCGGCGGCCGATCGCAGCGACGTCGCCCTCGAGTTCGAATCGCTCGCCCGGGAAGACGGCAAGGACATGGGCTCGATCGCGCGCCGCAGCGCTTACAGCTGGATGGTGACCGCCAGCGGCAAATCGGGACACTCCTCCGGCATCTTTTCCGCGGACGCGGGCTACGGCGCGGCGTACGAGCTGTCGCGCATCCTGGACACGTTCCGTCGCGAGCTGGGTGAGCCGAATGCCACGTTCAATGTCGGGCTGATCCTCGGCGGCGCGACGGTGCAGACCAACGAGACGCGCACCGCGGGCTCGGCCACCGGCAAGACGAACATCATCCCGCCCGTGGCTTCCGCGCAGGGCGACCTGCGCACGCTCAGCAACGAGCAGACCGAGCGCATGCAGCATAAGATGCGCCAGATCGTGGCGCAGAGTTTGCCCGGCACCCAGGCGGAAGTCGTGTTCTACGAGGGTTATCCCGCCATGGCGCCGACGGAGGGCAGCCGCGCGCTGCTCGGGAAACTCAACGAGGTGAATCGCGACCTGGGGCTGGAGCCCATGGGCGAGCTGCATCCGCTCAAGCGCGGCGCGGGCGACATCGCGTTCGTCGCCGACAAGATCGACGGCCTGATCGGCTTCGGCGCGGCGGGCGACGGCAGCCATGCGCCGGGGGAGACCGCCGATGCAACCGCGTTCGATCGGCAGATCAAGCGCGCGGCGCTGATGATGACGCGGCTCGCGAAATAGCCACGCGCGAGCCCGTTCGTCCCTGCGATCGCCTTGCTACTTTCGTCGGATGACGGTGAACTGCCGTCGTGGCGCAGAATGACAGTTCGGATCCCTTTCACTCGGGAGGACAAGATGAGCAAGAACGATCGGATGACGGCCCTAGCGATCGCTGCGGTCACCTCACTGGTGGCCGGCGCTGCCACCGCGCAGGTTCATCCCGAAACACCCACCTACGAGCACGAGAAGTGCTACGGGGTGGCCAAGGCCGGCATGAACGACTGCGGTTGGGCGAAGAATTCCTGCGGCAAGACCACCACGACGGACAGAGATCCGGACGCGTGGATCTACGTGCCCAAGGGCACGTGCCTGAAGCTCACCGGAGGTTCGCTCGCGGCGGCGACGAAGAAGTAACGGGTCGTAACTCACGTCCCGCGCGCTCGAGCTCGAGCGCGAGTTCCAGTGCCGCCTGATGCTGCTGCGCACGCTTGTCGTAACTGTAGCCGAGACTCAACTCAATCGGGCTGATATCGATACCGGCGCGCTCTGCTTCTTGCGTAGCGGA
Source organism: Steroidobacteraceae bacterium (assembly GCA_035761885.1). Classification (GTDB taxonomy): domain Bacteria; phylum Pseudomonadota; class Gammaproteobacteria; order Steroidobacterales; family Steroidobacteraceae; genus DASTQG01. The sequence goes on from DASTQG010000240.1 coordinate 7,238, forward strand.
CATGACTATCACCTACCGGGCAGCACCAGGAGGTTGCTCCGCCGCCTTGCGCATGGCTGCGACGTACCAGTCGAGGAATCTGCGCTGGTAGTCCTCCATGAGTGACAGGGGCCCGGGCTGGTAATAGCGTGAGTCGACGCCTGCCTGGTTGCGCTCGATGATGCGCTTGTCCGCGATGGTCGTGACGTCCCACAGCCAGGTGAGGTCGGCGAGCTTGTAGTCCTTGCCCTCGACAGCGGAC
>DASTQG010000241.1:0-3668 GCA_035761885.1 Steroidobacteraceae bacterium
AGTCGAGCCGCGGAGCACCCGGCTTCGCGAACTCGTCCCAGCTCTTGGAGCGCATGCCTTCGGTCGGCATCTTCATTTGCCGCAACAGCTCCAGCGCGATGGGATGCACCCTGCCCTTGGGCGAGCTGCCGGCACTGTGCCCGACGAACCGCCCCCGACCCCAGTGATTGACCAGGCTTTCGGCGAGGATGCTGCGCGCCGAGTTGCCGGTGCACAGGAACAGGACGTGATACGGCTCGTCATTCATGCGACCCCCGATGATTCAAGCGCGCGTGCCATGAAGGCCGAACTCGCCGGGCAAATGCCGGAGAATTCCCGCGTGTCTCGGATCGCGGCCGGCGCGAGCTCGCGTGGCACGCGCACGTAACCCTGGCGTGCGAAAAAATCCTCGGCCGTGGTCGTGAGCAGGTACAAGGTGCGCACACCACGCGCGCGCGCCTCGCGTTCCGCATGTTGCAGCAGCGACCTGCCCTCGCCGGTGCCGCGCCGCTCCGCGGCCACCACCAGCGACCGAAGCAAAGCCACGTCGCCGAACAACTCCAACCCCACCAGTCCCGTGGGCGCCTGCGCCGACCCGGAGAAATAGAAATTCTCGCAATGGGACTCGGTCAGGTCCTCGGTGGGAAGGCGCGCCGCCTCGAGCAATGTGACCATCGGGGCGAAGGTGGGACGCGGGAAGATCTGCAAGTGCGCTGTCATGGTCCTCTCCTCACGCGGCTCGGCCGCGCCGCGTGGCGCGGGCCGGGGCCGGCGCACAGGCCGCGTCGCAGCCGCCCGCGGAGTCCGCGCAGCAGTTGTCGGTCAGGTAACCCACCAGTCCGTTCATCGCGCCATAGTCCGCGCTGTAGATGAGCTGGCGGCTGGCGCGCACCTGCTTGATGAGGCCGGCGCGTTGCAGCGCCTGAAGGTGGAAGGTCAACGACGACGGCACCAGCCCGATGCGCTCGCCGATGGCGCCGGCGGGCAATCCTTGCGGGCCGCGCTCGATCAGCAACCGGAAGACGGCGAGACGGTGTTCGTGGGCCAGCGCGCCCAGCGCTTCGATGACGGCGGAGGTCTTCATGGCGCCGTACGATATTACGGCTACTCTCGAAATGTCAAAGCCCGCGTGTTTCCCGGGCAGGGTCGCCCGACCGTGCTGCATCGCTACATCGACGTGCGTACCTGCCAGAGCTCGGGGAAGAACTTGAGCTCGAGAGCCTTGGCGAGATAGGAAACCCCGCCCGTGCCGCCGGTGCCGGGCTTGTAGCCGATCACGCGTTCGACGGTTTTCAGATGATGGAAACGCCACAGCTGGAACTTCTGATCGAGGTCGACCAGCCGCTCCGCCATCTCGTAGAGGTCCCAGTCCTTTTCGGCGTTGTGATAGACGCCCAGCCAGGCGGCCGTCACCGCCTTGTTCGCCGCATACGGCTCGGTGAAATCGCGCTCGATGAGCTCCTCGGGGATGCCGTACCCGCGGCGCGAGAGCACGCGCAGCACTTCGTCGTACAGCGAGGGCGCGTGCAGCGCGCGCTCGAGGCGCTCGTAGGCTTCCGGGTCGCGCTTGTGCACGGCGATGACGTCGCGGTTCTTGTTGCCCAGGCTGAATTCGAGCAGCCGGTACTGCAGCGACTGGAATCCCGAAGAGCGTCCGAGGGTATTGCGGAACGAGGAGTACTCGAACGGCGTCAGCGTCGACAGCACGCTCCAGGCGCCCAGCAACTCTTCCTGCAGGCGCGAGATGCGCGCCAGCATCTTGAACGAGGGATCGAGGTTGTCACGTCGCACGCACTCGAGCACGTTGCCGAGCTCGTGCAGGAACAGGCGCATCCACAGCTCGGAGACCTGGTGGACGATGATGAACAGCATCTCGTCCTGCTCGATGGAATTGGGTTTCTGCGCGTTCAGCAGCTTGTCGAGCTGCAGGTACTCGCCGTAGGACTGCGAGGTGCCGAGGTCCCAGTGCACGCCCTCGTTCTTCAGATCCACGTGCCGCGGCGCTTCCTTCTCGTCGTTCATGTCCGTCGGAGAACCATGTCAGTCCGTGAACACCCAGCGTGGCACCTGGCGCCAGCCCTGCAGCAGCTCGCGGTCCAGGGCCCGCCAGTCGGGGCAGTGTCTTTCCACCGCCTGCCAGAAGCGCTTCGAATGATTCATGTGCTTCACGTGCATGAGTTCGTGCACGATGAGGTAGTCGACCACTTCCGGTCGCTGGAACAGCAGGCAGGCCTTGAGGCTGATGGTACCGCGCACCGAACAACGTCCCCAGCGCGAACGTTGCCGGCGGATCGACAGGCGCTGATAACCGACACCGGTGGCCCGGGCCAGTGCCTCGAGCCGCGGCGCCAGGCGGGTTTGCGCCGCCCGCAGCAGCCAACGACGCAGGGCGGTGCGCAGCGTCGCGGGCGTCCCCGAGCCGGCGAGACGCAGGATGCCGCCGTTGCCGCCGGCGCTCTCCGACACGCGCAGCCGCCCCGCTCCGCCGGTCACGTGCACGCGCCAGCTCTCGCCGGCGAGTGCGAAGGCGACGGTTGCCGGCGGAAACGCCTCCGGCGCGGGTCGATTGCGCAGCGCCTGGGCGCGTTTGCTCTCGATCCATTCGCGATGCGCCCCCAGAAACTGCTCCACGTCGCGAGGGCGGACGCGTGGTGGGACGACGACTTCGACGCGCGCATCGGGATACACGCGGATCGCGAGCCGGCGCGCGCGGCGGCTGACGCGGATCCGCGGCGCGGCCTGCCCCTCGTCCGCGCCGTCCGCGACCGCCAGGAAATCCATCTGGAAATGCGGGCTGCCCCCGCCGTCGTTGTCGCTTCGACCTGGATTCATAAGCGCGCGGCGAGCATGGTTCCTTCGCGAATGGCCCGTTCGGCATCGAGCTCGGCCGCCAGCAGCGCGCCGCCGATCACGTGCAGGGGTTTGCCGCTGCCCGACAGTTCGGGGACCAGCTGGTTCACCGATTCCTGCCCTGCGCAGATGATGACATGATCCACCGGCAACAGTTCCGCGCCCTTCTCACCGACGATGTGCAGGCCGGCGTCGTCGATGCGTTGGTAGCTCACGCCGCCGCGCATCACCACGCCGCGCGACTTGAGCGACGCGCGATGGATCCAGCCCGTGGTCTTGCCCAGCGTCGCGCCCAGCCTTTCGGCCTTGCGCTGCAGTAGATAGACCGTGCGCGGCGAGATCACCGGGCGCGGCGGCAGCACGCCGCCACGCGCGATCATGCTGCGGTCGATGCCCCACTCCGAGAAATAGTCCTCGTCGGGCCGATGCGTGAGAAACGTCGCCACGTCGAAGCCGATGCCGCCGGCCCCGATGATGGCCACACGGTCACCCGCCGTGCGTTGGCCGCTCAGCAGCTCGGGATACGGAATCGCCTTCGGATGATCGATGCCGGCGATGGCGGGGATACGGGCACTGACACCGCTCGCGATCACGATATCGTCGAAGCCGGCGAGCGCGGCCGCGTCGGCGCGCGTCTCGAGCCGCAGCTCGATGCCCAGCTGCTCGATGAGCCGTGCGAAATAGCGCAGCGTGTCGCGAAAATCCTCCTTGCCGGGAATCTCGCGCGCATAACGGAACTGGCCGCCGATCTCGTGCGCGGCCTCGAACAGCGTCACGCGATGTCCGCGTTCACCGAGCGCCGTGGCACAGGCCAGGCCGGCGGGCCCCGCGCCCACCAC
>DASTQG010000242.1:0-5367 GCA_035761885.1 Steroidobacteraceae bacterium
CGACCGTGTCGGCTTCACCCTGCAGGGAGTGAAAGATCTCGGTGATCTTGAGCCGCGCGGCAGCTGAGGCGTTCATGACATGACAGGTACCGGACTTTGCAATATTGCAATTCTCGGCAGACGGCGCACCGGAGAATTGCAATATTGCAAAGTCCGGTACCTGCTCAGTGCCCTTCCGCCGTCATCCTCTGCAGGCGAGTGGCCGCTTCGGCCGCCGCCGGCGTGTCCTTGAAGTCGCGCACCACACGGTTGAGCGCATCGCGCGACGGCTTCCAGTTCTTGAGCTCGTACTCGGTGTAGCCGATCTTGAGCCACGCATCCGCGAGCTTGCGCGACTCGGGCCAGTTCTCCACCACGCGCCGAAACGACTTGAGCGCCTCGGGGAAGTTGCGCATCACGTAGTGCGTTTCGCCGAGCCAGTACTGCGCGTTGTCCGCCAGCGCGCTGTCCGGGAAGGTGACCATGAACTGCTTCCAGGCCGCCAGCGCCTTGTCGTACTGACCGTTCTTCAGCAGGTCGAACGCGGCCTGGTAGTTCGCACGATCGGACCCTGCCGGCACGGGCAGAACGCCGGCACCCGCCGCATCCGCGGCCAACGGCGCAGCGCCCGCTTCAATCGCCTGCAGGCGCTTGTCCAGATCGCCATACAGGTCGCGCTGCTGACTGCGCACGGTGTCCGAGCCATGCTGCAGCTCTTCTAGCTGCCCGCGCAGCGCCCGCGTCTCCTTCTGCAGCGCCTGCAGCTGGTTGGACAGTTCGAGCAGGCTCTGATTGGAGACGACGCGCTCGATCTTCTCCAGCCGCCGGTCCAGATCGTTCATCTTGATCATCACCGGGTCTTCTTCCGGCGACACGGCGCACGCCGACAGCGCCGCGAGGGAAGCGGCGAGCAGCGCGTTGCGAACCACAGCTGACTTACGCATCGTGCTCACTGACCGTAGACGATTTCGACGCGACGATTCTTCGCCCACGCGGCTTCTTCGCTGCCGGCCTGCGCGGGACGTTCCTCGCCGTAGCTCACGGTGATGACCTGACCGTCGCCCGCACCCTGCAACAGCAGTGCGCGTCGCACGGCCTGCGCACGCTTCTCGCCCAGACCGATGTTGTACTCGCGCGAGCCGCGCTCGTCGGTGTGCCCTTCGAGCCGCACCTTCACCGCCGTGGTCTGCGCCAGGTTCTGCGCGTGCGCGGTGATGAGCGTGGCGTACTGGGGCGAAATCTCGTAGCTGTCGAATTCGAAATACACGACGCGCTGCGCGAGTGCCGCGCGCTGCGCCTCGGTCTGGCCGCCGGTCTGCGCGCCTTCTTCGACTCCTGTCGACTCGAGTCCCTCCTGGGTGCCCGTCGCGGCTGGCTGCTCGGGTTGCGGCGTCTCCTTGACGTCGTCGCCCTTCGGACATCCCGCCAGGGCGAGCGTCGCTGACAACAGGGCAAACACCAGACTCTTGCGCATATCGATCCTCCAACTAGCTGACATTTGGCGGGCCTTCTATCATGAACCGGGCGAACCGGGCGAACCCGGGAAAGGGGACCAGACGGGCTCGCGGATGTCGCCCAGGGGCGACGCGAGCCGCTCGTGCACGCGACCGTCGACGGACACCGTCGCCAGCACCCCCCGGCCCTTGTCCTGCGTGCCATAAATGAGCACCGCGCCGTTGGGCGCGAAGCTCGGCGACTCGTCCAGGCGGCCCTGCGTGAGCACGCGCATGGCATTGTTCTTGAGATCCACCACCGCGATGCGGTACGCGCCGCGATCCAGCGTCACGATCGACAGCTGCGTGCCGTCGGGCGAGAGCCGCGGTCGCGCGTTGTAGCTGCCCTCGAACGTGAGCCGCTGCGCCCGCTGGCCGGCTTGCGCCGCCACGCGGTAGATCTGCGGGCCGCCGGAGCGGTCCGAGGTGAAGTAGACGTTCTTGCCGTCCGCGGACCAGACGGGCTCCGTGTCGATGCCGCCGTCGTCGGTGAGGCGCGTGAGCGTCGCATCCGTCAGGTTGTGCACGTAGATGTCGACGTTGCCGTCCTTGCGCGACAGCGTCAGCGCCAGGCGCTTGCCGTCGGGCGACCAGGCGGGCGCCCCGTTGATGCCCGCGCGCGCCGAGACGCGCACGCGCTCGCCCGTGCGCAGCAACTGCGTGTAGATCGCGGACGCCTTACCTTCGAAGGACACGTAGGCGATGCTCTGTCCGTCGGGCGACCACGCCGGCGACATCAGCGGCTCGACGCTCTGCGCGATGATGCGCGGGTTCTCCCCGTCAGCGTCCGCTACCACGAGCTTGTAGTTGCGCTTCGTCTCCGGGCCTTCCACCGCCACGTAGGCGATGCGCGTGGAAAAGGCGCCGCGGATACCGGTGAGCTTCTCGAAGATGAGGTCCGCCACGCGGTGGCTCGCGCCGCGCAGGGTCCGCCCCGACGCCGGCTGGCGGTAGTCGAGCAGCTTCTGTCCGTTGAGCACGTTGATCAGCTCGAACACGATGGTGTAGCGATCCCCGTCCGCGGGCTCCAGGCGCCCCACCACGACGAAATCGTTGCGCAGCATGCGCCAGTCTTCGAGTTGCACTTCGGCACCGCTGGTGGGCAGGTCCACCATGTCGCGTCGTTCCATCGGACGGAACAGGCCGCTGCGGCGCAGATCGTTCGCCACCAGTTCGGCCACGTCGAAGGGCGGCGCGCCCACGCTCTGCCAGCCGAAGGGCACGACGGCGATCGGAATGGGATCGGTCACGCCCTGCGTGATCTCGATCGTGAGCTCCGCGCGGGCGGGTCCGCCCGCGCCCAGCGTCACGGCCAGTGCCATGAGCGTCGCGGCTGCAACCCTGCGAGCCCTCGCCATGGCCAACGGTGCGTTTCGCGCTCTGTTCAGCATTCGCTCTCCAGAAAGGTCACTCATCTGGCTTGAAATTCAAGCGCAGGTTCCGTTCGAACAAGGCCGGATCCGACGGCAGCGGCAGGGGCGATGCGCGATACACCGCCGCCTCGATCGACTGGCGCACGATGTCGTCGCCGTTGCACTCCCCGATGCGCACCGACACGACCTCGCCGCTCGGAACCTGCGTAACATACACGACGCAGTTGAGTCCGGCGCGCGCGCTGGGCGGTCGGATCCACGCGCGCTGGATGCGCGCCTGGATCTGCGCGAGGTACTGCGACAGGAGCCCGGCGTTCACTGCCGCCGCCCGCTGCTCCTCGGCCTCGAGCCGGCGCCTGAGCTCCGCCTCGCTCTCCGCCTTGCGCTTCGCTTCCTCGGCTGCGGCCTTCTTGCGCGCGGCATCGTCCTTGCGCTTCTTCTCTGCGGCCGCGGCCTTCTTCTTGGCTTCTGCCTCCACCCGCGCCGCCTCCGCTGCCTTCTCTTCTACGCGCTTGCGCTCGGCTTCCTCTTCCGCCGCGCGCTGCTGGCGCACCTCTTCCAGGCGCTGCTCCTCTTCTTCGCGTTCCCGCTTCAACTGCTCGGCACGCTCCTCCTGCTCGCGCAACTCGCGTTGCTTGCGCTCCTCTTCCTCCTGGAGCTGGCGCATCTCCTGCTGGACGCGCTTCTCATCGACCACCTGCGCCTCGATCGCGAGCTGCGGCGGCGGCTGCGGCTTGGAATCCTCGCCGAACTTGACCACGCCATAGATCAGAAGGCCCGCGATGGCCGCGTGCACCAGCACCGACAGGAAGAACGGCCAGGCACGGTCGCGAAAGAATGCCATCAGCGGCGCGAACCCTGTTCCCCGGGAAGCTCGCGCGGGTCGGTGATGAACCCCACCTTGGTGGCGCCGGCCTGCTGCAACAGCACCATGGCGCTCACCACGCGCCCGTACGGAACGTTCTGATCCGCCCTGACCAGCACCGGCGTTTCCGCGTCACGCCGCAGCACGGCCGAAGCGCGCGCCACCACGGTTGCCGCGTCGATCGGCCGGTTCTTGTTGCTGCCGATGCTGAGATACAGCTTCCCCTGCCGGTCGACGCTCAGCACCAGCGGTTCGTGCTTCTTGAGCATCTCCGTGTCGAGCGGCTCCGCGCCCGCCTTGGGCAGGTCCACCTTCACGCCCTGCGTGAGGAGCGGCGCGGTGATCATGAAGATGATGAGGAGCACCAGCATCACGTCGATGTACGGCACGACGTTGATCTCGCCCATCAGGCGGCGCTTGCGTCCGCGCGTCTCGTTCATGCAACCCCCACCGCCGCGCTGGCGCGCGGGCCGGCGCTGCGCTGCAGGATCGTCGAGAATTCTTCGATGAACGCGTCGTAGCGCACTTCCAGGCGCTGCACGTGATCGGCATAGCGGTTGTAGGCGATCACCGCCGGAATCGCGGCGAAGAGGCCCATCGCCGTTGCAATGAGCGCCTCCGCGATACCGGGCGCCACCATGGCGAGCGTCGCCTGCTGCACGTTGCCCAGGGAATGGAAGGAATTCATGATGCCCCAGACCGTGCCGAACAGGCCCACGTACGGGCTCGTCGAGCCGACCGTGGCGAGCGTCGCGAGGTTGTGCTCCAGGCGATCCATTTCCTTGAGCTGCGCCACGCGCATGGCGCGGCGCGCCCCATCCAGGAGCTGCGCGGGTTGCACGCCCGCCTGCTGGCGCAGGCGGCCGAACTCTCGATAGCCGTACTGGAAGATGTATTCCATCCCAATGGCCGGCGCGCGCCGGTTCTCCAGGGTGCGGTACAGCGCCGACAGGTCGCCACCCGACCAGAACGCGCTCTCGAACTTGTCGGCATTGACGCGCGCGCCCCGGATCACCGAGCGCTTGTTGAAGATGATCGCCCACGAGGCGAGCGAAGCTGCGAGCAGCAGCCCCATCACCAGTTGCACCACCACGCTCGCCTCGAGGATGAGGCGGATGACGTTCAGGTCACTTGAACCCATTCAGCAACTCCACGGGCAAGGGTCGGGGGCGCAATGTCGCCACGTCCAGACACGCGGCGCGCGTGCGGGCGCTGGCGACCAGCTCGTCCGCGCCGCGGGTGATCTCCTGTCGGAATGCGAACGACGCGCGACCCTGCGCTTCGGCAATGCAGGAGACGCGGAGTTCGTCGTCCAGGCGTGCCGGGCGGCGATATTCGATCTCCACCGACACGATGGTGAAGATCAGCCCCTTCTCGGCCTTGAGCCGGCTCTGGTCCAGGCCGAAGCTGCGCAGCCACTCGGTGCGGGCGCGCTCCATGAACTTGAGGTAGTTCGCGTAATAGACGATGCCGCCGCCGTCGGTGTCTTCCCAGTAGACGCGCACCGGCCAGTAGAAGGGTTGGTTCAAGTTGAGCCGCCGTCCTTGAAGAGATTCAGCGTGCCGGGTTCGGCTTGCGGCGGGCGCAGGCCGAAGTGCAGGTAGGCCGCCCGCGTCGCGACGCGCCCGCGGGCCGTGCGCATGAGAAAGCCCTGCTG
>DASTQG010000243.1:0-3325 GCA_035761885.1 Steroidobacteraceae bacterium
TCGCAGCGCGGTCGGCGCTATCTCGCAGCGCGTGTCAGCACCTGCTCGAAACGCCGCTGCATTTCTTCCGGTGACACGTCCTCGACGTGCTGGGCCAGGAACCAGGTGTAGCCGAACGGATCCATCACCGCGCCGCTGCGATAGCCGTAGAACTCATTGGTGACGGGCCGCAGCACCGTCGCTCCCGCCTCGACGGCCCGCTTCACGGCAACGTCCGCGTCCGGGACCGCGATGTTGAACTTGACCGGCGAGCCGCCGACGCTGACGGGACTGAGCGCACCGAAGTCCGGATACTCCTCGGCGAGCATGAAGACCGAGGCGCCGAGCGTCATCTCCGCATGCCCGATCTTGCCGCCCGGCTCGGTGAGGCGGAACAGCTCGCGGGCGCCGAAAGCCCGCGTGTAGAAATCCATCGCGCGGCGTCCGTCCTTCACCACGAGATAGCAGGTCAGTGTCTGGGCCTTCGCGGCCTCGCCCGGCTCTGGCATGATGCACTCCTGGTTCGATATTTACGTTACGTACCGTAAACTAATTCGGCATGCCGCGTCAAGAACCCGATTCCCCTGCCCCGCGGCCGCGCGGACGACCGCGCAATGCGCAGGCGCGGGCGGCGATCGTGCGCGCCGCGCGCGAGCTGCTGGACGAGCTCGGACCGACGGGGCTCACGATCGAGGCGGTGGCGGCGCGCTCCGGCGTGAGCAAGCCGACCATCTACCGCACCTGGCCCAACGCGCAGGCGCTCGCAATGACCGCCTTCCTCGAGACCACGACGCGCGAGGTGCCGTTCCGCCGCTCGGGTTCCGCGCTCGGCGACCTGCGCGCACACCTGCGCAAGGTGGCGGAGACGTTCGCCACCCGCACCGGGCGCAACGTCGCCGCGATGATGGCCGCGGCCCAGGGCGAGACCGAGCTCGCCAAGGCGTTTCGCAACAATTTCATCCTGGAAAGCCGCGAGGAGGGGCGCAGGCTGCTGGATCGCGGCATTGCGAGCGGTGAGCTGCGCGCGGACCTGGATGTCGACGTGACGCTCGACCTGCTGTACGCGCCGCTCTACTTCAGGCTACTGGTTGGGCACGGGCCGCTCGACACGCAGCTGGTCGATCGCCTCGTCGAGCACGTGCTGCGTGGCGTGGCTAGGAGCCGAAAGAAGAAGTGAGCTCCGGTCTGCGCGGTTGCTGTCTCTTCTTCAGGTGAATCAGCAGCAGGGACACCGCGGCGGGCGTGACGCCCGGCACCCGCGCCGCCTGCCCCACCGTCGTCGGGCGTGTTTCGCTCAGGCGCTGCCGCACTTCGATCGAAAGGCCGCGCACCTGCTCGTAGTCGATATCGCCCGGCAACGCGGTTTCTTCGTGGCGCCGGTGGCGCTCGATCTCGTCGTTCTGTCGATCGATGTAGCCCGCGTACTTGGCCTGCACCTCGAGTTGCTGCACCACCTGCGGGCGCAGCCGCTCGTCGTGCAGCCACGGCGCATCGTGCGCGGCAACGGCGCGAAGCGCCCGCAGCGCTTCGTATGTCACCTCGGGGCGACGCAGGAGCTCGCTCGCCTTGTGATCGCGCGTGAGCCCGGCAGCCGGCAATCCCTCGAGCTCGAGGCCTTCGAAATCCGACGGCCCGAGATTGATCGCTGCGAGTCGGGCGCTCTCGCTCGCGAGCGCAGCGCGCTTCGCTTCGAACACAGACCAGCGCTCGTCGTCGATGAGACCCATCTCGCGCGCAAGAGGTGTGAGGCGCAGGTCCGCGTTGTCCTCGCGCAGGAGCAGGCGATACTCGGCGCGGCTCGTGAACATGCGATAGGGCTCGGCCGTGCCGCGTGTCACCAGGTCGTCGACCAACACCCCGAGGTACGCTTCGCCGCGCTTCGGGCACCACGGCGCAAGGTCGCGCACGGCGCGCGCCGCATTGATTCCCGCCAGGATTCCCTGGGCGGCCGCTTCCTCGTAGCCCGTCGTGCCGTTGATCTGTCCAGCGAAATACAGGCCCGCGATCTGCCGCGTCTGCAGGCTCGGGTGCAGGTCGCGCGGATCGAAGAAGTCGTACTCGATCGCATAGCCGGGACGGGTGATCTGCGCACGCTCGAAGCCGCGGATGGTGCGCACGAATTCGTACTGTGCATCGAACGGCAGGCTGGTCGAGATGCCGTTGGGATAGATCTCGTGCGTGCCGTGACCCTCGGGCTCGACGAAGATCTGGTGCGAGGCCTTGCCGGCGAAGCGGAAGATCTTGTCCTCGACCGACGGGCAGTAGCGCGGTCCCACGCCTTCGATCCGGCCCGTGAACATCGGCGAGCGGTCGGTGGCGGCGCGAATGATGTCGTGCGTGCGCTCGTTGGTGGCGGTGATGTGGCAAGGCAGCTCGCGCGGATGCTCGGCGCGCGTGCCCATGAAGGAGAACACCGGAGCGGGCACGTCGCTCCACTGCTGCTGCATCACGCTGTAGTCGACCGTGCGCCCGTCGATGCGCGGGGGCGTTCCGGTCTTCAGGCGGCCGACGCGCAGCGCGAGCTCGCGCAGCCGCGCGGCGAGGCGATTCGAGGGCGGATCGCCCGCGCGCCCGCCCGCGTAGTTCTCCAGGCCGATGTGAATCTTGCCGGCGAGGAACGTGCCCACCGTGAGCACGACCGTGCGAGCGTCGAACTCGATGCCCGCTTGCGTCACGACGCCGGTGACGCGGTCGCCCGTCAGGCGCAGGTCCGCGACTTCCTGCTGGAACAGCATGAGGTTGGGCTGAGTCTCCAGCATCGAGCGGATCGCCTGCCGGTAGAGGGCGCGATCCGCCTGCGCGCGCGTCGCGCGTACCGCGGGACCCTTGCTGGCGTTGAGCGTGCGGAACTGGATGCCCGCCCGATCGGTGGCGCGCGCCATCGCGCCACCGAGCGCATCGATCTCACGGACGAGATGCCCCTTGCCGATGCCGCCGATCGCCGGATTGCAGCTCATCTGGCCGAGCGTTTCGATGCTGTGCGTGAGCAGCAGCGTGCGCACGCCCATGCGCGCGGCAGCGAGCGCGGCTTCGGTGCCGGCATGACCGCCGCCGACGACGATGACATCGAAGCTGTCAGGGAAGCGCATGGCGTCGGTTTCGGGGCGTGGCAGGGCCGTTTTGGGCCGGGTTTCAGGGGGCGCACATTGTAGGGAGCGGCACGGGCGGTTGCCACCCGCGCCCGGAGCAGCCCCCCGGGCGTGCGGCAACCCGGGGCCGGGCGGCATGACGGCCGGTGTAAGGTCTGCCGCGCGGCGGAGACTATGGTTCCCAATGCCGCACTTCAGAGAGCCCCGATGCCCGAGCAAACGCCCGCTGCGGCGCTGGAAGAGCTGTTCGCACGTCA
>DASTQG010000244.1:0-2120 GCA_035761885.1 Steroidobacteraceae bacterium
AGCGCGCCGAGGTGCTGGCGCGTTACGGCGTCGCGCGTGTCGAGGACTTGCCGTTCAACTATGTCGGGCTGACGCTACAACGCAGCGAGGAACGCGCCCATCCGCGGTTCGAGGCCTTCTACGCGAGACTCGAAGGGATTCACGAGGCGCAGGAGAAGATCCTGGCGCGGACTTCGCTGCTGTCGCCGTCGATGGCTCTCGCGCAGCTCTCTTCGGGCCTGGCTGCAACCGACCGGCCGCATCACGAGGCCTTCGTCCGTTCGGCCGAGACGCATCGCCGCGTCATGATGAGCCAGCTCAACAGCGACATTCAGGCCAATGCCGGCGACGACGGATACGGTTACGCGGCCGACGAGTCACTCTGGCGCGCGACCGCGGATTTCGAGTATCAGCCGCCCACGTTCGCCGCCATGCAGCGTCATTACTGGACGAGCGCGATCGTCCTGCTCGGCCAACTGGCCGTCGCATTCGTCTTCGCCGGCCTCGCCGTTGCCCACGCCAGATCGCGGAGCGCACTGCAATGACCACCCCTGCCCTGCTGCTCGAACGCAAGACGTTCTTCGTGGCACTGCCTGGCCTCATGGCTCTCGCGCTGGTCGTTGCACTCACCGTCCATGCCCTCAGCTCCGGCGAGGCCAGGCGGCAGTCCGATGCGGCCGCCGCCGCGCGCTTCGAGGCGAGCGTAGATAAGAGCCTGCACGACTGGCGCAGCGCCCTTGCGCGCGTCGAGGCCGAAGGATCGGCGGCCTCGCGCTTCGCGGGCCGGCCGATGAACATCGCCTACCCGGCCGCGCTCGCTCCCGCACCACTGGGAGACTTCGCCGTCGGTCCGAGCGACCTTCATCCCGCCACCGCGACCATCACGCCGTGGAACACATCAGCGAGTCTCTTCTCTCACTACCAGTTCCAGAACCCGACGGTTCTCGCCCTCGGCCACTTCGATCTCACCTTCGTGGTCATCGTCATCATGCCGCTGTTGATGATCGCCGCATCGTTCGATGTTCTGGGAGGCGAGCGCAGCCGCGGAACCCTGCGCATGGCCGCCGCGCAAGCGGCCAGGCTCGATCGCTTCGTCTGGAGTCGGCTCATCGTGCGCAACGGCGCGCTTTGGTTGGCGCTGATGGCGATCGCCGCAGCGGCTGTCATGCTACAGCCGCCCGAAGTCTCTCGCGTCGGGCGGGTGGTGCGTTTCGCTGCCTGGACGGGGGCGGCAGGAACGTACGCCATCTTCTGGTTCGGGCTCGTCGTGGCAGCAGTCGCGTGGCTCAAGCGATCCGAAACGGTCGCCGCGAGCCTGGTGGCCGGGTGGGCGGTGCTCGTGCTTGCCGTTCCCGCTCTGGCCGACGCTGCCGGTGAAGCGCTCAATCCGCCCCCCTCGCGGCTCGCCTACCTGTCCCAGATGCGCGAGGCGCAGAACGTCGCGAATCGTGAAGTGGATCGACTGACCCAGGGATTCCTGCTCGACCATCCAGAGCTCACGATCGCCGACCAAACGGCGCCCGTCCCCTTTCATCGCAGCGCCTACCTCGCCAATCTGGAAGTCGAGCGACGCACCGCGCCAGTTCTCGAAGCCCTTGCGCACTCACACGCCGAGCGTCGCGCGCTCATGGAACGCGTGCAGTACGTTTCCCCCGCCATCGTCGTGCAGAACGCACTCAACTCGATTGCAGGCGCCGATGTCGACCGCTATGTCCGCTTTGCTGCGCATGCTCGACTCTCTCTCGCCCGGCTCAACGAGCTCGTGGGCAGCGCCGTCGTCTCGGGAGGCCGGACGTCCGCTTCCGAGCTCGATGCATTTTTCTGCTGCGAGTTCACGGAGACGAGCCTAGAACACGTTTGGCGCAAGGCCGCGGGTCCGCTCGCCTGCGTCCTGCTGGTGGCGGTCACCCTGCTGCTCATGGCGGGCCGGCGCCTCGCGGCGCCGCTGGAGCGGCTGTTGTGAGGATGAAAGCCCAATCGAGCGAGCAGCGCGGGTATGGATATTGCAATGCCCTATTGTGGCATCGCGCCACATACAAGGTAGCTCATGGACTCGATCGTGCCGCCGCTGAGGCATGACGGGAAGCCAGGCAGCAGGCTCCCCGCGAGACTGCTCGGAGCCCTGCGCGCGGGAGCCATGC
>DASTQG010000245.1:0-5742 GCA_035761885.1 Steroidobacteraceae bacterium
GCCAGCCAACGATCGACGCCGAGCGCGGACGGGTCCGGATAGGCGTTGGTGACGCCGCCCGCGATGGACGTCGACGCCGCGAACTCCGGGGTCACCTGCCATTTTGCCTCGGCCTGGCTACGGATCAGCGCCGCCATCTCGGGGCCAGCGACGTTACCGACCACGACGCGCGAGGGCCGAAAGCGCTCCCGGAACAGCTTGTCCAGCCATTCACCCGCGTGCACGCCCTTGTGCACCAGCGCCTGCTGCGGCGTGAGCGAAGTATCGAGGAGCTGCGCCCACTTGATGCGCGTGTTGCCGACGTCGAGCAATAGGATCATGCGTGTTCCTGATCAGCCGGGCCGCACCGAGACTTCGCCGGAGGTGAAGCGCAGCAGCTGGTGCGGTGTTTCCAGCAGCAAGGCGCCCTCCTCGTCGATGCCGCGCGCGATGCCGCCATAGGTGTGCTCACCGTACGAAACGCGCGCCGCGCTGGCCGCGAGCGCATCCGCTTCGCGCCACTCGCGCGAGAACGGCTTGAGTCCCTGCTCCTGGAACTCCACCAGCACCGCGCCGATCTCGCTCACGAGCGTGGCGGCCAGCTCGTTGCGGCCGGGCAGCGCCTCGCCGAGCGCTTCGTGCAGATCCGCCGCTTCGATACCGGCGGCCTGGAGCGCGCGTTTCGATCCCGGAGTCAGGCGATAGTTCAGGCCCACGCCGACCACCACGTACGCGGGGCCTGAAAACTCCGCGCGCAGCTCGATCAGTATTCCGCCCAGCTTGCGGCCGGCGAAGAGCATGTCGTTCGGCCACTTGAGGCGAATGTCGCAGGCGCCGCGACTTCGCAATGCGCGCAGCACGCCGACTCCGACCGCCAGACTCAGTGCGCTGAGCTGACGCGGCACGTCGGGGAACAGCCAGTTCATGGAAAGGCACAATGCGCCGCCGAACGGCGCCGTCCAGGCGCGTCCGCGCCGGCCGCGGCCGGCTGTTTGAGCTTCCACGACGCACACGTCGCTGCTGCCGGCCGGCGGCGCCGCGCGCTCGAGCAGGTGCGTATTCGTCGATGGGAGACTCAGGAAGCGCTCGATCTGCCGGGTGCGCTTGCGTGCCGGCGCCGGCAGCGCCGCTCGGATGGTTTCGGCGTCGAGCACCTCGATCGGCTGCGCGAATCGATAGCCACGCTTGGGAACCGCATGCAACTCGACACCGACTTCTTCCAGGCGACGCAATGCTTTCCAGACCGCGGTGCGCGACACGCCGAGCGCGCGACCGAGTTGCGCGCCGGAGTGGAACTCGCCGTCTGCCAGCAGATGCACCAGCGCTTCGCGCAACTCGCCCGGCACTTGTGGCGTCTCCGTCAACGGCGCAGCAGCCAGAGTCGCCGGGCACGATTTTCGTTGCCGCGAAGCATGCGCGCGACGTTGCCGCGATGAGTGAACATGACGAGCAGCGTCACACCGACGGTGAAGGTCACCAACGGTGCCGGCGGCGGCGACTCGGTGAGGCACACGTAGACCGGAAGCGCGGCGCTTGCGCACATGGTCGCGAGTCCGACGTAACCCGTGATCATCACCGTGAGCAGCCACACGGCGATCACCGGGAGCAGCAAGGCGGGATTCAGGCCCAGCAGCGTGCCGACCAGCGTTGCCGCGCCCTTGCCGCCGCGGAACTCGTGCCACACGGGATAGACATGACCGAGGATTGCGGCGGCCGCGCAGGCGACAGTGAGCCACTCGCGCGACACCGCGAGATCCGGCGAGATGCCCGGCAGGCGCGCCTCGGGCACCACGGCTGCGGCGATCACACCCTTGCCCACGTCGATGAGGATGACCCAGAACGCGAACCACTTGCCCTGGGTGCGCAGCGCGTTGGTGCCGCCCGCGTTGCCGCTCCCGACCTTGCGAATGTCCACGCCGCCGCGCAACCGGCCGACCAGGAGGCTCCCGACGATGGAGCCGAGCAGATAACTCAGCAGCGCTTTGACACCCAGCTCGAGCATGGCGCCATTCTACAGTCTCGCTACGCATTGCGCGGCAGGGTTAGGATGGCGGCCACTACTCGATGAGGAGAGCTCGTGGGAAAGAAAGCCAGGGAATTCGCCGACTACCGCGCCCGCATGAACGAGCGCATCCTCGCGGGCGACAACCGCGTCATCAAGCGCGTGTACTCGGTCGATTCGCTGGCCTATGCGGAGGGCGGCGCGCTGCCGAAAAAGACCAAGGAGCTGCTGGGCCTGGTTTCTTCCCTGGTTCTGCGCTGCGACGACTGCGTGAAGTACCACCTGGTCGAATCGCGCGCTTCGGGCAGCTCGCGCGAGGAGATCATGGAAGCGATGAGCGTGGGCCTGGTGGTCGGCGGCACGATCGTGGTGCCGCACCTGCGCCGCGCGGTGGAATTCCTCGACGATCTCGACGAATGACCTAGCGCCGCGGCAGGTGCAGCTCGGCGAGCATGCAGCGCACGCTGCCGCCGCCGTAGCGCTCGATGGTCGGGATCGGGGAGTGCACGATCGTGCCGAAACTCTCCAGTCGTGCGCGCAGCTGCGGTCCGAACGCCCCGTACGCGGCGGAGGACATCGCGATCACGGTCTCGCCGCGCCCATTGCGCAGCTCGAGCACATTGCCGGCGAACGCGCTCATCTGCGCGTGCGTGATGTCGATGACCTCGTGCCCGCTCCGTTCCAGGATGCGCACGACGGCAGCGCGACGCTCCACGTCCCCTATGGCCGCGGTGCACAGGACGGCGAAGCGCGTGCCGACGCACATCAGCACGTTGGTGTGATAGATCGCATCCCCGTTCGCATCGACGGCTTCGAAGCCCACGAGCTCGTAGTCGAGCTGTTGCGCGAAGTCGCCGAGCGCCTCCACGTGCGTGCGCGGTGACAGGCAGGCGAAGGCCAGGCGGTTGCTGCGGTCGAGGACCAGGCTCCCGGTGCCCTCCAGAAAGACGCCCTCATTCTCGTGCGCGGTGAGATCGATCGTGCGCGCCACGCGGAAGCGGTGCGCGCGCAGCTGCGCCTCCAGAACGTCGGTGCGACGCTCGATGCGCCGGTTGGCTGCGAGCATCGGGTACAGCACGACCGTGCCGTCCGCGTGGGTGCTGAACCAGTTGTTGGGAAACACCGCATCGGGCTTGGCGGGCGAAGGCGTGTCATCGACGATGCAGACTTCCACGCCCGCGCGCTCGAGCGCCCCGGCGAGCGCGTCGAATTCGCGCGCCACGGCCTCGCGCACCTCGCCACCTGGGTCGGGCGCGGCCAGCGTCTGAAAGCGGTTGGACTCCTGCGTCTGCGGATTGGCGCCGAACGCGGCCGGCCGCACCATGAGCACGCTGGCTGCGCTCTGGGCTTCCATTGCTCTTATCCGGCCGCCGCGGCCTTCGCGAGCGCGACGATGTGCTCGCGCCCGGAGACGACCACGCCTCCCGGCTTCTCGATGGTGACCGCGAACATCACCGGCTGCGCGACGGCGATTTTCGGATCGATCGGCACGACCACTTCGGTCGCGCCCGCGGGCACGTCGAACACACCGCCGTCGATCGGGTAGCGCTCGTCCTGCTTCGCATCGAAGATCCAGAGCTGGTACTGGAACTTGCCGGGATCGTTCGGCGCAAGTCCGGTGAAGCGCAGGTACCCCTTCTGCGCGGCGTTGTCCCACACCACGTCGCCGGTGACGCCGGCGGAAGCGGGATCCTCGGTGTTGGTCCAGGGCGCGTTGATCACGCCCGCGCCGTGCGCGAGCAAATGTTCGCGTTCCTGGCTCGGCGTCACGGGCTCCGGCGCCGGAGGCGGCACCTGCACCTGCTGCACGTCCGGCCGCCAATACAACGCGCCGATCGCGACCAACAGTGAAGCTGCGGTAGCGAGCCAGGGCCAGGGGCTGCTCCGACCGCGCACGGGAAGCTCGCGAACCACCGGCTCACGCTGCGCCTCGCGCTTCGCGCCCAGATCCGCAACTTTCGCTTCGCGCCGGGTAATCCACAGCGCCGCATCCGCCCGCACGCGGTCGCGCAGCTCCGCGGGCATGGGCTCTTCTTCCACGCCGACCAACGCCAGCGACGCGGCGACTCGCGCGATCTCTTCGCGATCCGCGCCCGGATGCGCGGCGAGGAGCCGCTCCATCTCGGCCTGCTCCTCGAGCGTGATGCCTTCGGTGGCCTGCTTCACCAGCAGGTCGAGCAGGCGCTCGTCGCGCAGCAGGGCGGGGTTCATGAGTCCACCTCCCCGCGTGCATCGACCAGGACTTGCATGAGCTCGCGCACCTGGATCAGGCCGCGGCGCATGTTCGTCTTGACCGTGCCCAGCGGCATGCCGGTGCTGGCTGCGATCTCCGAATGGGTCATGCCGTTGAGAATTCCGAGCTGCAGCACCTTCTGCTGCTCGGGGCGCAACTGCGCCACTGCCTTCGCCGCGCGCTCGGCCTCGACGCACACCTCGGCGCGCGAGCCTGGTTCCGACCAGTCCGCGAGGTCCAGCACGTCGACCGGCTCCGTGGCCGGTTCGTTGCGGGACCTGCGCAGGCGGTCGATGAGGCGCCTGCGCGCGATGGTGCTGATGAACACTTTCTCCGAGCCCTGCGACGCGTCGAAACGGCCCGCGCTACGCCAGACGTCCGTGAAGATCTCCTGCACGGCGTCTTCCGCATCCGCGCGCGTGCGCGTGAGCCGGCGGGCCAGCGCCCAGACCAGGCCACCGAATTCGTCGATGCACTCCGAAACGGCGCGCGGATCGCCCTGTGCGATGCGTTTCAGAACCAGTTCGGCCATTGCGGTCGGGACTCGAACTCTGTTTCGTTGGGAAGGCAGGACCCGGATTCAGGTCGGGCGCCGAAAAGGGGCCAGCCCCCTCTTTCGTGACGCGGCCCACAGTATAACAAGGCAGGCCGTACGCCCTTCAGTCCAAGCCTGCCCGATGTGTATTACGCGGGTTCGTCGCGCGCGGATGCACCCGGGGCTGGTGTGCGGGCCAGCAGCGACTCGAGCATGCGCAGCAGTGCCTCGAAGTCGACAGGCTTGACGATGTGAGTGTCGAAGCCCGCTTGCTCGGCCTGCTCGCGATCGGCGTCCTGACCCCAACCGGTCAGCGCGATCAGCACCATGTGCTTGCCCCAGGGCTGCTGGCGGATGCGGCGACAGGCTTCATAGCCGTTCTGGCCGGGCAGCCCGATGTCGAGGAGCACGGCAGCGGGCAGCGACTGCTCGGCGCTACGCACCGCCTCTACTCCGTCGTGGGCCGTGTGGGTCTCGTAGCCGGACATGCCCAGCAGCATCGCCAGCGACTGCGCGCTGTCGATGTTGTCGTCGACGATCAGGATGCGACGAGCATCGCGGGGGGCCGCGGAATGCGGCTGGCTCACGGACAACTACTCATGCGGTTTGCCGGGCGGCGACGAAAAAGAAAAGCCCCCGCGCCTGACGACGCGGGGGCTTCGCTGTTGAGAGCCTGGCAGTGACCTACTTTGGCGTGGCTTGCGGCCACACTATCATCGGCGCAGAGCGTTTTCACTTCCGAGTTCGGAATGGGATCGGGTGGTTCCCACTCGCTATTTCCGCCAGGCAAACTTATCGAGAGCACGCCCGGCGTTGCCGCCGGGCGTTCCCTCCAATCCGGATACTTGTTCGATGAACGTTCAGCGACGCTCATAGACGTGAATCTTCGTTCACACGAGCTCGCGCTCGTGATCTTCATTTCATGCGTCGACCATGGATGTACGCAATTCGCGATCATCGTCTTCGGACGCTCGCAGCGTCCGGCACCCAACT
>DASTQG010000246.1:0-2915 GCA_035761885.1 Steroidobacteraceae bacterium
GCCCGAAAGGTTCGCCGGCAGCAGCGTCCCGTGGTGCGGCGCGAGCTCCACTTCCGCGAGCTTCGCATGCACGATCGCGCGGATCTTCTTCTCCGAAACGCCGCCGCGCTCGCGCAGCGGAAAGGCGACGTTGTCGAACACGGTCAGCGCGGAAAAAAGCGCGCCGTTCTGGAACAGCATCCCCATGCGGCGCCGCGCGTCGCGCACCTTCTTGAAGCTCGGGTCGTACCACGACACGCTGAATACGCGCACCGAGCCCGCGATCGGGTGCTTCAATCCGAGGATCACCCTCAGCAGCTGCGTCTTGCCGCTGCCCGACCCGCCGACGAGCGTCATCACCTCGTCGCGCCGCACCTTGAGGTTCAGGTTCTGGTGCAGGATCTGGCCCGCGCCGACCGCGTTGACGAGGCCTTCGACCTCGATTGCGTATTCGCTGGGGTCAGCCGACATTGCGCAAGAGGATCGCGAAAATCGCGTCCAGGATGATGACGCAGGTGATCGACGCAACGACCGAGCGGGTGACGCCGGCGGCGAGGCTGTCCGTATTCGGCAGCACCTTGAGCCCGTAATGGCATGCGACGAACGCGACCGCGAAGCCGAACGCGCCCGACTTGCCGATGCCGATCCAGAAATTGACCGGCTCGACCGCGCGCGGCAGCGCTTCGAGGAACGCCTGCGGCGGAATGCCGAGCGTGAAGCGCGAGACGAGCAGCGCGCCGGCGAGCGCCGCAAGGTCGGTGCAGAAGGCAACGAGCGGCAGCGCGATCGCGAGCGCGATCACCTTCGGCAGCACGAGCCGCGTGATGATCGAGACGCCCATCACCTGCAGCGCCTCGATCTCCTCGGTCACGCGCATCACGCCGAGCTGCGCGGTCATCGCCGAGCCCGAGCGCCCCGCGGCGATGATCGACGCGAGCATCGGCCCGAGCTCGCGCACTACGCCGACGCCGACGATGTTGATGACGAGCAGATCGGCGCCGTAGCGCTTGAGCTGCAGCGCGGAAAGGTACGTGAGCACGATTCCGACCAGGAATCCGACCAGCATCGTCACCGGCAGCGCAGCGACGCCCGCGCGATAAACGCTCGCCGACAGTTCGCGCAACGGCGTTTCGCGCGGCCGCCGCGAGAGCGCGCCCGCCTCGAGCACGACGCGCCCGAGCAGCGCGGTCGCATCGCGCAGATGCGCGCCGAAGTGCAGCGCCGCTTCGCCGATCGCCACGACCGGCGCATACGGATCGATCGGCTGCTCCATCGCGATCCGCACGCGCGAGCCCTGGGCCACGCGATCCAAGATTTCGCGCTGCTGGACGGAGGCTTCCAACTGGACGACGCCGCGCATCGCGCGCGCGAGCCACAGCGCGCCGGTGTCATCGAGATCGGCAATCGGGGTCAGGTCCCAGGCGACGCGGCCGGGCGGGATGCGTCGCAGGTCATCGAGCGTACGCAGGATCTCTTCGCGCCGGGTCTTCAGGCCCGCGAAGGTCCACTCGCCCGACGCGCGAACGCGCGTCGGCACCGGATCGTTCTCGACGGTCTCGACTGCGAGCTCGGCGTCGCGCGCGATCATGGCGCGCGAGTATACTGCGCGCCGCATGACGCTGCTGGACATCGGCGCCAACCTGACGCACTCCTCGTTTCGTGAAGACCTCGACGCGGTGCTCGCACGCTCGCGCGAGGCGGGCGTCCAGACGATCATCGTCACCGGAACCTCCGTCGACGAAAGCGGGCGTGCATCCGCATCACGCACGCGAGTGCGAGGTAGAGACGATTCCCGCGCTACGCGCGCTCGCGTCGCATCCACGCGTCGTTGCGATCGGCGAGTGCGGGCTGGACTTCAATCGCAACTACTCGCCGCACCCCGACCAGGAGAAATGGTTCGAGGCGCAGCTCGAGCTCGCGTGCGAAATCGCGAAGCCCCTCTTTCTGCATCGCGCGACGCGCAGCCGCACTTCGCCGAGCTACTGCGATCGCGCCGCGGTCGGTTGCCGCGCGCAGTGCGCGACTGCGCGCAGCAGGCATCTGCTGGATCTCGTGCGCGAGATTCCGCCCGAGCGCCTGCTGATCGAGACCGATTCGCCTTATCTCACGCCGCGCGACCTGCATCCGCAGCCGCGCGCGCCGCAACGAGCCGGCATTCCTTCCGCACATCGTACGGACCATCACGCGTGCGCTCGACCGGCCGGCCGTTGACGTCGGCCGCGAAACCGCGCGTAACGCCCGGGAACTGTTCGCGCTGGCTTAGGCCTAGCCTAGCTCTGCCCTGCCCGTGACCCGGCGGATCCATGTCCGGGTGGCGCACCTGCAGGACTTCCCGGACGACACCGTCGGGAGAGAACTGGACCCACAGCTTCCACTTGAAGTCGACTTCGAGCCGTTATTTACGTCTTCCTGGCGGCGCGCTGACGGATTGAAAAGAAAAGGGCCCGGAGGTGCTCAGGAAAGCCGCCGGGCCCTTTGCAGATACGCCTCGGGGGAATGTCTGCGAGGAAGAGCTTAGCAAGCATGCCTAGGAGCAGGCTGTGGCGTTTGTCGCACTTGCGCCAGTAACTTGCGCGCTATTCTTGGCGAGCCATGCTCCGCCGCCGCCTAACAGAAATCCTCGCCCACCACATCGGGCTAAGGGAGGAAACGGCAATCCTTGGAGTCGGACGAGACCTCTGGATGCTTGCCGTCGGCACGGTCGTTTACCTGAGCAACTACTTGATGCAAGTGAATATTGAGATCCATCATCTGCCATCCATCATCGTCTTCGTTCGCTAATGCAGCCGTCGCTGGACTCATTCTCATTGTGAAGCGACTTTTCCCCGGGAAAACTAATTCCACGTGACCCGTATCAACGCGCGCTAGTTGTTTCCTCTGCTACGGTGGATGTCGGAGGTGAGAGCCTCAATGGATAACTACAGGCTGTACCGGCA
>DASTQG010000247.1:0-2822 GCA_035761885.1 Steroidobacteraceae bacterium
GTGGTGGACTCGGCGATCTACGAAGCCGTGCTCAACATGATGGAATCGCTCGTCACCGAATACGACAAGGCCGGCTACGTGCGCGAGCGCACCGGCGCGATCCTGCCGAACGTGGCGCCCTCCAATGTTTATCCCACCCGCGACAACCAGATGGTGCTGATCGCGGCGAACCAGGACACGGTGTTCAGCCGGCTTGCCGAAGCGATGGGCCGTCCGGAACTGGCGCGCGATGCGCGCTACTCCACGCACACGTCGCGCGGCGCGAACCAGGTGGAGCTCGACGCGCTGGTGTCGGCGTGGACCGCGACCTTGTCGCGCGACGAAGTGCTCGCGGCGATGGAAAAGCACGGCGTGCCGGCCGGCCTCATCTACCGCGCGCCGGAGATGCTCGAGGATCCGCATTTCGCGGCGCGACAGGCGATCGTGAGCGTCGATCATCCGGATTTCGGTGAGCTCAAGATGCAGAACGTGGCGCCGAAGCTGTCCGCGACGCCCGGCGGGGTGCGTGCGCCGAGCCCGCACCTGGGACAGCACAACGAAGAAATCTACCGGGGCCTGCTCGGCATGAGCGCGGAACGCTACGAGGCCCTGCGCGCCTCGAAAACCATTTGAGGAGCGGCGCGTGCCTGAATCCCTGCAGGAAAACTACGCGCGCGGCGGTTTCGGCAAGACGCTCGAGCCGGGGCGCAGCCCCGCGCTCGTGGTCATCGATTTCGTGCGCGCCTACGTCCAGCCCGGCTCACCGCTGTATGCGGGCGACAGCGCCGTGAAGGCGCAGGGCGCGTGCGCGGAGCTGCTCGCGATCGCGCGCGCCGCGGGAATCCCGATCGTTCACACCAACGTCGCCTACGAGCCCGGCGGCCGCGACGGCGGGGTGTTCTTTCGCAAGGTGCCGGCGCTCAAGTGCTTCGAGAGCGGCCTGCATCCGGAGCTCGCGGCCTTCGCGCCGGGCCTGGAGCCGCGCGCCGGCGAAACGCTCATCACCAAGCAGTATGCGAGCGCCTTCTTTGCCACATCGCTCGCCTCGACGCTCACGGCAAGCGGCATCGACACCGTACTGCTTGCTGGCATGAGCACCAGCGGCTGCATTCGTGCAAGCACGGTGGATGCGTGCCAGTCCGGCTTCATTCCGCTGGTGGTGCGCGAAGCGGTTGCAGATCGCGCGCCGGGGCCGCACGAGGCCAACCTGTTCGACCTGCAGGCCAAGTACGCCGAGGTCGTGAGTCTCGAGGAAGTGCGCGGCTATCTCGCGCAACGGCGCGGATGACGCTCGGCGCCATCGCGGCGGTCACGATCGCCAGCCCGGACCTCGATCGTTCCATCGATCTGTACCAGCGCTACCTCGACTATCGCCTGGCTCATCGCGGCACGCTCGACGGCGCGTTGGCGCGCAGCTGGGGCACGAGCGTCCTGCCCGGCCGCGCATACGCGGTACTGGCGCCGCGCGGCTCGGCGGACTTTCGTTTGCGCCTGGTGCAAAGTCCGGCCGCTCCCGACTACAGGCCGTTTCGCCACTTCGGCTGGAACGCGGCGGAGTTCCTGGTGCAGGACGTCGATGCCCTGGCCGTGCGTCTGCAGGGATCGCCGTTTGAGCTGATCGGTCCGCCGGCCGACCTTTCCTTCTCCGACCAGATCCGGGCGATGCAGGTGCTCGGACCGTCGGGCGAGGCGCTCTACCTCACGCAGATCAAGGCGAAGCTCCCCGACTTCGCCACTCCGACCGCGGATGCGCGTGTCGACCGCGTGTTCATCACCATCCTCGGCGGCCGCAGCGTCGCCTCGCTGCAGGACTTCTACAACGCGCGGTTCGGCGTGCCGCGCGCGCCGATCATCGATGCGGTCATCAGCGTGATGTCCAATGCCTACGGCTTGCCGCCGCAGCAGAAGCACCAGCTCGCTGCCCTGCCCCTCGGCGAGGCTTGCTATATCGAAGCCGATACCATGCCCGCTGCCGCGCAGGAGCGCCCGGTGCGAGCCGGCGAGCTTCCGCCCGCGATCGCCATGGTGAGCTTTCGCTGCGGGAAACTGCCGCCGCTCGAATACCTGGGTCCGCCGGCTAGCGTCGCCGAAGAACCTTATGCCGGCAAGCGCAGCGCCGTGTGCCGGGGCAGCGCCGGCGAGCTGATCGAGTTGATCGAGAGCTGACAGGTACCGGACCTTGCAATATTGCAATTCGGGACGGCGCCATCCGCGAATCGCAATATTGCAAAGTCCAATACCTGCGTCCGCATCGCGGTCAGTGTCCGCGCCGGGGCTGCGACGGCGGACCGCGCCGGTAGTATTTCCTCATGCCTGAGCGCGCGGGGCTTCCCTGAAGCACGGCTCCCGCGCATTCTTGGCCCCGCAGACGTCACGAGGTTCGCCCGCATGAGCACCTTCACCCGCCACGACATGTTGCCCCGGCCCAAGCACGACGAGCACGCGCTGCAATCGTTCGTGAAGACGCTGCGCGGCCACCTGGCCTCGCGCGTCATGCCCGGCAACTACCAGGTCTACCAGGCGCGCGTGGAACCGGCGTTTCGCGCCGAGCACGGTCGTGCGCCCGCCGACCAGCACGAAGTGCGCAAGGTGATGGAGCGCGATCCGTACTACCAGTTCTGGAGCGCGATGCAGCGGCGCAGCCAGGAGCTGATCTGGGATTCGGTGATCGACTCCACCGAGCGCGAGCTGCCGCGCCTGATCGCGACGGCGAAGAAACTCGACGGCAAGCCCGTCAAGGGTCGCGCCAAGGGCACCTTGCGGCTCGATCCTCAGCTCAAGGTTCCGCGTTACCACACCGCCGCCGACATTCACCTGCAGCCGGGTGGGTACCACTCCGAATT
>DASTQG010000248.1:0-13277 GCA_035761885.1 Steroidobacteraceae bacterium
CGACAAGAGCGACAAAAAGCCTGTGCTATAGTCGTCCCATGATCACAGATCACCTCTGTGCCATCTCCTGGCGGGCGAAGCCCGGCAGTTTCGTGAGCCTGATGACGCTCTACGAGAGCAACTACATCCGGCTCGGCTGGATCCTGCCCGAAGCGCGCAATCTCGAGGGCCACCACGTGTCTCTCGCCGGCGACGATCCGAGCCTGCATCTGCAGGTGGTCGAGCGCAGCCGCTACACTACGACGCTCAACCTGAGCTATCTCATCGCCAGCGACGCGGGTCCGGTGCTCGCGCCCGATCTGCAGGTGCGCATCTATCACGACGCGCGCCTCGCCGAAGCCTGCGACAGCGCGCGCACGCACCGCCACGAGGGACTCGACCGCCTGCGTGCGCTCCTGCGCCAGCAGCTCGACGAGCGCTGGACGCGCAACGTGCTCCTCAACAAGTGGCTCGAATACTGCGCGGAGCGGGGACATCGCTTCGTGCCGTCGCCGGCCTGAGCCGCGGCCGCGTCGACGACGCTAATCCCGAACAAGAAAGGCCACCGCATGGCCCTGGTCGAGAAAATCTCCGCCCTGCGACTGCCATTCCTGCAGAAGAAGCAGAAGCCCGAGGAAGACGAGCGGCTGATGCAGCTGTTCCGCAATCGCGCGGGACTGAAGAAGGCGCACGCCACGCTCCAGGACCAGCTGTACGAGATGAAGGAGCGTCTCAAGCAGCAGGACGGCGCGACCACGCGCGCGCAGGAGCAGCTCGAAGCCCTCGAGATCATGCTCGGCAATCCCGACGCCGGTTTTGGCGCGCTGGTGTTCTTCCAGCTGCGCGGCCTCTGGCGCGCGTGCAACGTGCAGCTGGAGCAGTTCGCCGCGGAGCTCGAGCGCCAGCAGGAAGAGCGCGAACGCCGCAAGCAGATGTTCGAGTTCAACCAGGAACTGAAGAATCGCCTCGCCATCGTCGACGGGCGCCTCGCGATCGCCGAGGATCGCGTGCGCGAGCAGACCGATCTCAAGGCGGCGCTCGAGGACAAGCTGCTGCGCTTGCGCGGGTTCTGGAACTATTTTCGACGCCGCAACGTGCGTCGCGAGCTGGAGCGCCAGAACGTGCACCTGCAGGCCACGCAGAACGACTGCGCGGCCATCCGCGAGGAGCACGCGGCGCTCGAGATGGAGCAGGCGCCTGCATGGCCCGGCCTGTCGGTCGACGGCCGCCGTGCGATCAATCTCGCCACGATTGCCTACGCGCTGGTGCTGGGCTCGCGCCTGAGCACTTTCGGCCTCGCGGCGCGCACCAAGGAGGCGATGCAGCGGCGCGTGCACGAGGCGCAGTACGGCGCGCGCGCGGAGTGCGAAACGCTGATGGTGGCGATTGCGCAGGCGCTCGCGGCGGTGCGCTCGCGCAAGGACCTCGCCGCCGAGATCAAGGTGTGCGTCGACCAGTTGCGCGAGGCGGCGCAGTACCGCTCCGCGAACGATGCCGTGCCGCTGGGAGAGACCCTGGGGGCCGTGTTGCCATCGAGTCCCGACGGCCGCGCCGTACTCACGCTGTCCGCGCCGCAGATCCTCGCGGACGACTACTGGAACATCTACAAGGTCCTGCTGCGGTAGGCAGGTACCGGATACTTGCGATTGTTGGCATTCTCGACAGGCGCAACACCGAGAATGCCAACAATCGCAAGTATCCGGTACCTGTTACGTTGCCGGGGCCGGCACTGCTGTCGACGAACGTCCGATGCGCCGCCGCCACTGGTTCAGATCGTCGAACCACTCGTAGAACGCCGGCACCACGAACAGCGACAGCACGCCCGAGAACATCAGGCCTCCCATGATGGCGCGCGCCATCGGGAAGTACGCAGGGCCGCCGCCGCCCACCTGCGCCGAGCCGATCGCGAGCGGCAGCATCGCCAGCAGCGTCGTGAGCGTCGTCATCAGGATCGGGCGCAGGCGGTCGCGACCGGCCTGCACGATCGCGTCGTCGCGCGACATGCCCGCGGCGCGCAGGTTGTTGATGTGCGCCACCAGCACGATGCCGATGTTCACCACCACGCCCACCAGGATCATGATGCCGACCATCGCCATGAACGTGAACGTCGTGCCCGTGGCGAAGAAGAACCAGTAGACACCCACGATGGAGAACACGAGCGAGGTGATGATCGAGATCGGATAGAGCGCGGATTCGAACAGCGCCGCCATCACGATGAAGATCATCGCGACGCCCAACAGCAGGCTCACCAGCATCACCATCTGCGTCTTGTCGTTGGTCTCGAAGCCGCGGCCGAACTTCCAGGTGTAGCCGGGCGGCAGCGCGAAGTTGTCCATGATGGGCGTGACGCGCTCCTTGACCTCGTCCAGCGTCGCTTTCTCGGCGAGGGTCGCCGACACGACCACAGCGGTGAGCCGGTTCGAGCGCTTGATGCTGCGCGGGCCGCGCGCCAGGCGGAAATCGGCCACGGCGCCCAGGGTGATGCGCTCGCCGGAGGGTGTGTACAGCGGCATCCGTCCGAGGTCCTCGACGTTCTGGCGGTCTGATTCGCGGAAGGTGAGCCGCATGTCGACTTCGCGGTCCGGGCCGCGGAACTCGCGCAGCTTGTCGCCGCGCATCGCCACCGCGACGGAGGAGGCGATCATCTCGGTGGTGAGGCCGAGTTCCGCGGCGCGGGCGCGATCGATGATGATCTGCACCTCTTCCTCGCCGTCGCGTGCCTCCGAGCGTACGTTCTCGAGTCCCGTCACGTTCACCAGCTGGCGCACCAGCTCCTGGCTGAGCTCCGCGAGCCGCTCGGTAGATTCACCGGCGAGCTGCACGCTGAAGCCCTCGCCGCCGCCCATGTCGTCGAACGAGAAGCTCGGCTTGCCGATGATGATCTCCGGCAGCTCCGGCTTCGCCATCTCGATGATCTCGCGCGGCTCGAGCGTGGCGCGTTCCTTCGGCCACAGCACCAGGAGCGTGGCGGCCTCGTCCGGACGGAAGAACGAGTAGATGCTCTCGATCTGGAAGCGCTCGCGGTTCTTCTCGAAGTAGGCCTCGATGGTGTTGACGGCGGCCTCGGTGCGTTCCAGGGGGTAGGTGCCGTCGATGTGGTACTGCAGGGACATGGTGCGCCCCACGTCCTGCGGGAACATGTCGGCCTTCACGAACATCGCCGGGATCGCTGCCGAGGCGAGCACCAGCACCACGATGCCGGCCGTGACCCACTTGTGTTTCAAGGAGCGGCGCAGAAGCCTGGCGTAAAGATCCTGCAGGCGCGCGAGGATCGTGCCGCGCCGGATCGGCGGCGGAGAGGGGAAGCGCGCGAGCAGCATCGGAATCAGGGTCTGGGCGACGATCAGCGAGGCGATCATCGCGACCACGATGGGGATCGCGACGTGGGCGAGGAAAATCGTGGCCTCGGTACGTTCGCCGACCAGCAGAGGAACGAATACCGCGACCGAGCTGGCGGTGCCCGCCATCACCGCGACGCCGACTTCCTTCACGCCGGCGAGTGTCGCGTCGAGCGGCTTGTCGGGCGTGAGCTGGCGATGCCTGAACACGCCCTCGGTCACCACGACGGCGTTGTCCACCAGCATACCGATCGACAACAGCATGCCCATCATCGACAGGATGTTGATGGACAGGCCGATGAAGTACATCGCGGACAGCGTGATGACCAGCGAGAAGGGCACCGCGAGGGTGACGATCAGCGTCGTCGGCCAGTCGCGCAGGAACAGGAAC
Source organism: Steroidobacteraceae bacterium (assembly GCA_035761885.1). GTDB lineage: Bacteria > Pseudomonadota > Gammaproteobacteria > Steroidobacterales > Steroidobacteraceae > DASTQG01. Next base: position 3,709 of record DASTQG010000248.1, read on the forward strand.
AGCACCACGAACGCGAGGCCCGCGCCGATGAGCCCGGCGGTGCGCAGCTCCTTGAGCGAATCGAGGATGCTCTCGGCCTGGTTCTCGATCAGGAACAGCTCGATGCCCTGCATCTGCGGGTGATCGCGGGCGGCATTCACCACCTCGAGCACCTTCTCGGATACCTGCACGACGTTCGCCTGGGTGCTCTTGTAGATCTCCAGGCCCACGGCCGGGCGCCCGTTCAGATGACGCCCGATCGTGAGCTCGGGGCTGTGCATCTCGATCGCGGCGATGTCCGACAGGCGCACCGACTCGGCGACCCGGAAGTTGCGGATGTCGTCGATGGTGCGGAACTCGCCGATCGGGCGCACGTTGAAGCGCTGGCCGCGCTCGGTAATCTCGCCTGCGTTCACGGAGAAGTTGCTGCGTTCCAGGAGCTCGCGCAGCTCGACCAGGTCCACGCCGTGCGCGGCGACGCGGCCGGCGTCGACGAGAATGCGCACCTCGCGCGGCTCCACGCCCTGGATCTCCACGCGCGCCACGCCGTCGATCCGTTCCACCGGGCGCTTGAGGTAGCGCTCGAGCGTATCGTACGCGTCGGAAAGGTCCTGGTCGGCCGAGATGCGGATCTGCAGGATCGGCTGGTCTCCGAGGGAGCCCGCGAAGATGATCATGCGATCGGCGCCCTTGGGCAGCTGGTCCTTGATCGAGTCGAGCTTCGTGCGCACCTCGAAGCCGACCGCCTCCGTGTCCGTGCCCCAGCCGAAGGAGATGAAGAACTGCGCTTCGTTCTCGGTCGACGTCGATTCCAGCTCCTCGATTCCCGCGAGGGTGGAGAGCGCTTCCTCCACCGGCCGGGTGATCATCTCCTCTATTTCCTCCGGAGTGGAGCCGGGGTAGGGGATAGTCACCATCATTCCGGGGAACTGGATGTCGGGAAACTGCTCCAGCGGCAGCAGGCGCGTCGAGATCAGGCCGATCAGCGTCAGTGCGAGGAACAGCATCACCGTCGTGACGGGCCGGCGCAGCGCGATGTCGGTGTGGATCATGGCCTGACTACCTCACCTGGGTAACCACCGCTGCGGGCGTATCGAGCGGTCGCACGGTCGGGGTCGCCACCGCGCCCTTCTCGCGCACCAGGAGCGAATACACGACTGGGATCACGATGAGCGTGAGGAGCGTTGCCACGGCGATGCCGCCGATCACGGTGATCGCCATCGGCGTGCGCACCTCGGAACCTTCGCCGAAGCCGATCGCCATCGGCAGCAGGCCGAGCACGGTGCTCACGGTCGTGATCAGGATGGGACGCAGGCGGGCGCGGCCGGCGTCCTTGATGGCGCTGCGCACATCCAGGCCGCGCTCGCGCGCCTGGTTCACGGCATCGATGAGCACGATCGCGTTGTTCACCACGATGCCCGCGAGCATGATCACGCCGATGAGCGCGACCGCATTGATGGTGGTGCCGGTGATGAACAGCGCCCAGACCACGCCCACCAGGCCGAGCGGAATCGTGAACAGGATGATGAAGGGCTGGACCAGCGATTCGAACTGGGAAGCCATCACGAGGTAGACCAGCAGCACCGCCATCACCAGCGTGAAGATGAGCGAGTTGAAGCTGTCCTGCATTTCCTCGCTCTGACCTGACAGGTACGCGCCGATGCCCGGCGGCAGCTCGGTCTGCGCGAGAATGCCGCGCAGCTCCTCGACCGCGCTGCCGAGATCCTTGCCCACGTAGCCGGCCGAAATCACCGCGACCCGCTCCTGGCCCGAGCGCCGCACTTCGGCTGGACCCACCGCGAGGGTCACGTCGGCGAGCGCGCTCAGCGGCACGGGCCGCGCGCTGCCCGGGTTCACGATCAGCGCGCGGATCTCCTCGATGGAGGCCGCGCGCGTGTCGACGCTGCGCACCAGCACGTCGATCTGCTTCTCGCGCATGCGATACCGCGTGGCCACCTCGCCGCGCACGCTGGTCACCACCCGGTCGGCGATGTCGCGTACCGACAGCCCCAGGCGCGTGGCGCGGTCCTGGTCGAACACGATCTGGATCTCGGGATTGCCCGCTTCCACGGTGGAGCGGATGTCGGTGAAGCCGCCGGTGGCTTCCATCCGGGTGCGCACCTGCTCGGCCACGCCGCGCAGCCGGTCGAGGTCGTAACCGCTGATCACCACTTCGAGCGGCGTGCTGAAACTGAAGAGGGAAGGCCGGCTGAACTGGTGCTGCACGCCTGGAATTTCCTCGAGCTGGCCGCGCAGGGCGTTCATCGCGGCCTCTTCCTCGGCACGGCCCGATCCGGGCGCGAGCGTGATGCTGAGCTTGCCCGTGTTCTCGCCGGCATCCACAGGGTTCGCGTCGAGGCGGTTGCCGGTGCCGGAAACCGAATACGACAGCACGGTGCCGCCGGTCTTGAGGCTGGCGCGTTGCGCGCGCTCCACGACGGCATCGGTCTGCGAGAGCGGCGTGCCGGGCGGCAGACGCAGGTCCACGACGAACTCGCCCTGCGAGAGCTGCGGAATCAGCTCGGTGCCGAGCTGCGGCACGAGTGCCAGCGTGCCGAGGAACAGCGCGAGCGCCGCGCCGATGACCTTGCCGCGATTGGCGAGGGCCCAGTCGAGCATCGGCACGTAACGCCGCTCGGTGCGCTCATAGGAGAATTGCGTGAAGGCCACGAGCGGGCTCAGCAGCAGGCGCAGGCCGTTGGAGATCTTGCCGCCGAACCAGCGAATGCCGCGCGAGACCATGGTCACGCCGCGAGTGAAACGGCCGGCAGGCCGTTCTGGATGGGCATACGCGAGCAACCCGCCCGTGCGGGCGCGACCGGCCGCCATCATCGGTACGACCGTGAGCCCGACGATGAGCGAGAGGACCTGGCCGTAGGTGACGGTGAGCGCCTGGTCGCGAAACAGCTGGCCGGCCACGCCGCTGATGAAGACCATCGGAAAGAACACGGCGATGGAGGTGAGCGTGGAGGCGGTCACCGCCATCGCGACCTCCTTGGTGCCCTCGCGCGCGGCCTGCAGCTGCTCCATGCCGCCCTCGCGTTTCTTCGCGATGCTCTCGAGGATCACCACCGAGTTGTCGATGAGCATGCCGACCGAGAGCGCGATGCCGCCCAGCGACATGATGTTGAGCGTGACGTCGGTGCTGTACATCAGCAGGAACGTGCCGATGACCGACACCGGGATCACGATCGCGGTGACGAAGGTGGCGCGCGCATCGCGCAGGAAGCAGTAGAGCACCAGGATCGAGAGCAGCCCGCCGATGAGCGCCGCGTCGCGCACGTCCGAGACGGCCGCGTCGATGAACCGGGACTGATCGTAGACCTTGATGAGATCGACGTTGCCGGGCAGTGTCTTCTTCAGCGCTTCGATGCGCTCCTCGATGCCTTGCGCGAGCAGCACGGTGTTCGCGTCGCCTTCCTTGTACACGGCGAGCTCGACCGATTCGCGGCCGTTCACCCGCGTGACTGCCTCGCGTTCCTTGTAGCCGCGCGTCACCGAGGCGACGTCACGCAGGTAGACGGGCTGGCCCCCGACCGCGGCGATGATGGCGTTCGCCATTTCCTCGACGCTGCGGAACTCGTTGAGCGTGCGTACCAGGAAGCGCTGCGTGCCCTGCTCGAGCCGCCCGCCGGACAGGTTGACGTTCTCCGCGCGAATGCGCTGCGCCACCGTCTCGATCGACAGGCCGAGCTGCGCCAGCTTCTGCTGGTCGACGAAGATCTGGATTTCGTCCTCGTAACCGCCGCTCACCTTCACCGCTGCCGATCCTTCCACGGCCTCCAGATCGGGCTTGAGCCGGTCCTCGGCGAAGCGCCGCAGCGCCTTGAGCCGTTCTTCCTCGTTGGCATTCATCGGCACGAGGCTCGGCGGGGGCGCGGGCGCTCCGCTCTCTTTGGCCTGCGCCGCCGCCTTCTCGGCTTCCGCCTTGATCTGCTCGGCGGATTTCTCCATCAGCGCGAGCCGCAGGATCGGCTCGCTCGAAGGATCGAAGCGCAGCAGCAGCGGACGGGTCGCATCGAGCGGCAGCTGCAGCAGGTCGAGCTTCTCGCGCACCTCGATGCCGGCGAGGTCCATGTCCGTGCCCCAGACGAACTCGAGGATCACGTCGGACTGCCCGGAGCGCGACACCGAGCGCACCTGGCGCACGTTGCGGATGATGCCGACCGCTTCCTCGATCGGTCGCGTCAGCAGGTTCTCGATTTCGAGAGGGGCGCCGCCGACCAGCTCGGTCCGCACCGTGAGCGTCGGGTACGACAGGTCCGGCAGCAGGTTGACCTTCAGGCGGCTGAAGGACACGAAGCCGAACATGCACAGCGCCACGATGAACATGACGACCGTGACGCGACGGCGCGTGGCGAAGTCGACGAGCTGCATGGCGGCCTCCGCTCAGCGAGCGGCTTGCGCGGTGTCGAGCGTGACGACCTTGACGGCGTTACCCGTCTTCAGTGCGCCCTGGCCGACGATCACGATCTGTTCCTGGCCCTGCAGCCCCGAGGTCACTTCGACGTAGCCGGCGTTGGCGAGGCCGATCCCGATCGGTCGCTGCTCGGCCTTGCCCTGCTGGACGATGAACACCGTCGCCTGGCCCTCGTCGTCGACGATGGCGTTGCGCGGAATCTGCAGCGCGCGCTCGCGCCGCTCGTAGACGATGCCGATGCGGGCGAACATGCCGGGCTTGAGCCGCGCCGACGGATCGTCCACCTCGACCGTGACCTTGAACGTGGCGGTGGCCGGATCGACCACCGGACTCAGCCGCGCGACGCGGCCGATGAACGCCTGTCCGGGTGAGGCATCGACGTTGATCTGCGCCGGCTGGCCGGGCTTGAGGCGGCTCAGCTCGCGCTCGGGCACGTGCACGTACGCGAGCAGCGGTTCGAGGTCCGTGATGACGAACAACTCGTCGTTCGGCTTGATGGTGTTGCCGACCTTGATCTTGCGCTCGGCGACGACGCCGTTGATGGGCGCGCGAATCTCGGTGTAGGAGAGCTGCAGGCGGGCGAGGTCGTAGGCAGCCTTGGCGGCGTCGACGTCGAACTTCAGACTCTCGAAGGCGCCCGGCGCCATCAGTCCCTTCTCGTGCAACTCGACGTTGCGCTTGTAGTCGCGCTCGAGCCTCGCAAGCGCCGCGTGCGCCTTCTCCGCTTCCAGGCGGAGCTGATCGCCATCGAGGCGGGCGAGCAACTGACCAGCCTTCACCGACAGGCCTTCCTCGACGTGCAAGGAGCGGATTTCGCCGCCGACCTTGGCAACCACGGCCGCCTGCTGATCGGCCTCCAGGGCCGCTGTGCCGGCGTACACGGCGAGCATTTCGGCGCGCAGGGGAGTGCGCACTTCGACAGGGATCGCCGCCGCCTGGGCCTTGGGGTCCTCGCTCTTGCCGTTGGCCTTTTCGCCGCAGGCCACGATCAGCGCCGTTGCGCTCAAGATCGCAACGGTTCCCAGCAATCTCGCTCTCATAACGCCTCCCGCGACGACATACTGTCTGTCAAATCAGCAACTTGCGCTCTGTCGGCCAGTCCGTGCGCGCGTTCGTTGCCAGTGCGGAGCGGATGCTAAAGGTATCTTGGTGTTGTAGTCAAGTATAACAGTGTCAAGACGTCTTCTTGAGCCCGGCGATCATGGGGAGGGAGGCCATGTCGGCCACGATTTCGCTGGCCTCGCCGAGGATCACGTCGACCGCCTCACCGTTATCCAGTTCTTCGACCGTCGCGAGCGGCTTGAGATCGCGTGCTGCGCGTCGGGCGTTCTCGCGAGCCAGCCGCTCGCGATCGAGTTTTTCGCGCTCCGCCTTGCGCTCATTGAGATTGAGCGAGACGGTTTTCTGTTGGCGCAGCTGATCGACTGCGGCGACGTCGCCGAGCAGCGAGCGATAGTCCGGATCGCTCACCGAGCGCTGATCGTGACTGCGCGCGAGCAGCGCCACGGCCGGCGACAGCCGCTCGCCACCCACGAAGGGCACGCCGGCGATGCGGTCCCAGGGCAGGGCGCTGGTGCGCGTGCTTTCGCCGACTTCTTCGGTGCTGATCAGCGAGGGCAGCAGGATGTCCGGCGTCACGCCGCGGTTCTGCGTGCTGTCGCCCGTGACGCGATAGAACTTGCCGATGGTGACCGTGAGCTGGCCGAACTCCGGCCGGGGTCCGAGCGCAAAGCGATCGAGCGGAATGAGGTTCTGCACCGTGCCCTTGCCGTAGGTCTGCTGGCCGATCACCACGCCGCGGCCGTAATCCTGGATCGCGGCGGCGAAGATTTCCGACGCGGACGCGCTGAACCGGTCGACGAGCACGGCCATCGGGCCGTTGTAGGCGACTTCCGGCTCCGGATCGTCGAGCACTTCGACCGTGCCGTCGGTCTCGCGCAGCTGCACCACCGGGCCGCCCTTGATGAACAGACCGGTGAGGCCCGTCGCCTCGGGCAAGGAGCCGCCCCCGTTGCCGCGCAGGTCGATCACCAGGCCGTCGATCTTCTCGGCGCGCAACTCTTCGATGAGCTTGCGCACGTCGCGCGTGGTGCTGCGATAGTTGCGATCGCCCGCGGCCCGGGCGTTGTAATCCTGGTAGAAGCTCGGCACGGTGACGATGCCGATCGCAAGGTCCTGGCCGTCGCGCTTGACCTTGCGCACTTCCTTGCGCGCCGCCTGCGCTTCCAGCGTCACCTTGTTGCGCGTGAACTCGATGAGCCGCTCCGCACTGCCGGGTGCAGCGCCAGCGGGCAGGACCTGCAGCCGAACCACGGTGCCCACGGGGCCGCGGATGAGCTGCACGACGTCGTCGAGACGCCAGCCGATCACGTCGGTGAGCGCGCCTTCCTTGCCCTGGCCGACCGCGGTGATGCGGTCGTTGGCCGAGAGCTGATCGCTCGATGCGGCGGGACCGCCCGGCAGGATGCTCAGTACCGTGACGAAGTCGTCCACCAGTTGCAGCGACGCGCCGATGCCCTCGTAGGACAGGCTCATCGCGATGCGATATTCCTCGCTGTTGCGCGGGGAGAAATAGCTCGAATGCGGGTCGTAGGCGCGCGCGTAGGCGTTCATGAACGTCTCGAACACGTCGTCGCCGGAAACCTGGTCGATGCGCTTGATCACACGCTCGTAGCGCTTGCGCAGGATGTCGGAGGCTTCCGCCCAGGTTTTGCCTGTGAGGACCAGGCTCAGGCCGTCGTTCTTCACGCGCAGGCGCCACAGCTCGTTCACTTCCTGCTCGCTGGCCGGCCAGGGCGCTTCCTCGCGGTCGAAGTCGAAGCTTTCGCGCAGCGCGAAGTCCGGTTCCTTGCCGAGCAGGCTGATCGCGTAATTCATGCGCTCGCGGTTGCGCTCGCGAAAGCGTCCGAAGATCGCGAACGCGGGGTCGAGCGCGCCGGACTTGATGCTCTCGTCCAGTCGCAGTCGCAGGCGCTCGAACTCGGCGATGTCGCTCGCCAGGAAGTAGCTGCGCGAGCCATCGAGGGATTCCAGGTACAGGTCGAAGATCTGGGAGGACAGGCGATCGTCGAGCGGCGAGCGGGCGTAATGAGCGCGGTCGAGATTGTCGTACACGCGACGCGCGATGTTGCTGTGACGAACGGTCGGCGCCAGGTCCGTGGTCAGGCTGGCGGCCTGTACGACCGGAGTCGGGGAAAGGGACGGTTGGACGGAACTACCGACTGCGGCGGCGAGCAGCAATGCGGCGGTGACGAGCAGCAATCGACGGCGGACGGTGGGCATGATGGACTTCGTAGACCTGCGCAGGACGGACAAAATTCCCTGCTAGACTCGTGACCTACACTAGAAGGCCGCGATCCCCTAATCAAGTGTCATCGAGATCGGCTCGCCAGACTGCGACATGCGCCCGCTCGCCGTCCTGATCGGCATCGTCATGGGCTCCTCCGTGGCGATTGCGCTGGGACTTGGCATGGTCCTGATAATCTTCCTCATTCTGGCCGGCGAGCACGGCGAGCTGGAAGCCGAGTTCGCACCCCTGTTGCGCGCCACGGGACTGTTCGCCGCGTTGTCCGCGGCGGCGGCCGCGAGCTTTTTCGGGGAGCTGAAGGGCGCGCGCTGGCGGCCATACGCCTTCGTGGCCCTCATCGGAACCCTGGCCCTCGTGACCTGGACTTACTGGCCACGTCCCGAATGAAAATGCTTCACGCTCAGGAGTCGGAATGACAAGCAAGCACTCGACCCGCGGCGCGGCACTGCTCGCCACGCTCACCGTATTCACCGCGCTTGCGGCGCCCACCGCGCCCGACGAGGCGGTCTTTCGCAAGCACCTCGCGACCCTCGCCTCGGATGAATTCGAGGGGCGCAAGCCCGCGACGCGCGGCGAGGAGAAGACCGTCAAGTACATCAGCGAGCAGTTCGCCGCCGCGGGCCTGAAGCCCGGCAACGCCGGCGAATGGTTCCAGCAGGTGCCCCTGGTCGAGATCACCGCCGACCCGGACACCCGGATGACCTTCGAGCGCGCCGGGAAGCCGGCGATTTCGCTCGCTTACGGCGACGACACGGTCGTCTGGACCAAGCGCGTGGTGCCGCAGTCCGCGCTGGCGGCGAGCGAGCTCGTGTTCGTCGGCTACGGCATCGTCGCGCCGGAGTTCGGCTGGAACGATTACGCGGGCCTGGACATGCGCGGCAAGACCGCCGTGATCCTCATCAACGATCCGGGCTTCGTTACGCAGGATCCGAAGCTCTTCAACGGCCGCGCGATGACCTACCACGGCCGCTGGACCTACAAGTACGAGGAAGCGGCGCGCCAGGGCGCCGCGGGCGCGCTGATCATTCACGACACCGAGCCCGCGGCCTACGGCTGGGATGTGGTGGTCACCAGCTGGACCGGCCCGCAGCTCGACAAGGACAGCGCGGACGGCAACGCCTCGCGCGTCGCGATCGAGGGCTGGATCACGGGAGCCAGCGCGGAAAAACTGTTCGCACTCGCGGGCCAGGACCTGGCCGCGCTCAAGAAGGCAGCGACGCAGCGTGGCTTCAAGCCCATCGCGCTCGAAACGCGCGCGAGCGTGGAGGTGAAGAACGCCATTCGCCGTTCCAACTCGGCGAACGTGATCGGCATCCTGCCCGGCGCGAAGCGGCCGGATGAGTACGTGCTGTACGTTGCGCACTGGGATCACCTCGGCCGCTCGGTCGCGTTCACCGGCGATACGATCTTCAACGGCGCGGTGGACAACGCGACGGGCATCGCGGCCATGCTCACGATGGCGAAACAGTTCGCGAGCGCGCAGCCGGCGCCGGAGCGTTCCATCGTTTTCCTCGCCGTCACCGCGGAGGAGGCGGGTCTGCTGGGCTCGGCGTACTACGCCGACAACCCGATCTATCCGCTGAAGAACACCGTGGCCGTCATGAACATGGATGCGTTGCCGCCCGGCGGTCCGACGCGCGAGGTCTCGGTGATGGGCTACGGCAGCTCCGAGCTCGAGGACTACCTGAAGGCGGCTGCCGCGAAACAGGATCGGATCATCAAGGCGGAGCCGACACCGGAGAAGGGGTTCTACTACCGCTCCGATCATTTCAACTTCGCCAAACAGGGCGTTCCGTCATTTTATGCCGACGCCGGTACCGAGGTGATCGGGAAGCCCGCCGATTTCGCAATGAAGCAGCGCGA
>DASTQG010000249.1:0-3914 GCA_035761885.1 Steroidobacteraceae bacterium
GCTGGCGCATTACACGATCGGCACGTACGTCGAACCCATCATCAGCATCCTGCGCAACTCGCTCTCCGATGCCCTGCTGCCGGAGATGGCCGACAGCGGGCGGCGGCACGCCGACCCGCTCGCGCTGTGGCGGCGTACCACCGTGGTTTCCGCGGTCCTGCTGCTGCCGGCCGGCATCCTGCTGCACCGGTTCGCCGAGCCGCTCGTGACGACGCTGTTCTCGAACGAGTACCTGCCGGCAGCCCTCGTGCTGCAGATCTACGTACTGGTGCTGGTGCGCGAATGCTTCGACTTCGGCGTGGTGCTGCGTGCGATCAATCGCACCACGCCGATCGTCACGAGCAATGTCGCCGCGTTCGTCGCGAATCTCCTGCTGCTCCTGGTGCTGGTGCCCATGGCGGGGCTGGCGGGCGCGGTCATCGCATTCGTCATCTCCCGCTTCGTCGATGGCTTGTATCTCACGATGCGCACCATGCAGCTGTGCGGCGTGGGGCTGCGCGAGCTGGCGTGCTGGAACGACCTCGCGCGCGTGGCGCTCGCCAGCGTGATCGCCGCAGTGCCGCTGTACGCGTTCGACTGGATTCATTTCATGGGTATCGTCGGGGTGATTCCCGGCGTGCTCGCCTTCGCGGCGACTTTCGCCGTATCCCTGTGCGCGCTGCGACTCCCGGAGGCGATCCGGGTATTCAGGCGCCTGCGTCAACCCATGGGCGCGAGGCCCTGAACGAGGTTCAGCTCGATGCGTTGGCTCCTCTCCATCACTCTGTTGTTCCTGCTGGCGACCGAGGTGTTCCACTGGGACCTCACGTACGCCGCAGGCCTGAGCGCGAAGAACGCGGTGCTGTACCTGCTCATCGTGTTCCTCTTGTTGCGCCTGGTCGTGACGCGCACCGGCTCCTTCGAGGCGCGGCCCCTGTATGCGGCGTGGGGCGTGCTGATCGGCTACGCGATCCTCACCTGGATCGCGGCGGGCCTGCTGGTCGGCTACGAGCGCTACGACCTGGTCGAAAGCGGCATCCGCCTCAAGAGCGGCCTGATCGACCACTTCATCTTCTTCCTGGTGTTCTTCCTCGGTACGCGCACCGAGGGCGATGCAGTCGGAATCGTGCGCGCGCTGCTGTTCGGCTCGGTGCTCGCCAACCTCGCACAGATCGCCGACGTCACCGGCGTCGTCGACTTCGGCTACGTGGAGCGCGAGGACGGGCGCGTGCAGGGTGCGCTGGGCGAATCCAACCAGTACGCCGCGTACATCATCCTGACGCTGCCCGCGATCATCGCGACGGCCATCGCGACTCGCGGAGTGAGACGGCTGTTCTGGGTGGGCGGCACCCTGGTCACGGCGGTCGCACTCATGATGACCGCATCGCGTGGTGCGCTCGTCGGGGCCCTGGTCGCAGGCGTCGTCGGCGCCTACCTCTATCGGCACTACTGGTCGCTGGGCCGCCTCACCGGCTGGATCATCGGCGGGTTGACGCTGCTGGTGATCCTCTCGATCGTCTCGCAATCCGACGAACTCCTCGCCGAGCGCGTGCTCACCCAGACCGGTTCCATCGACCTGAGCGACGTGTCCTCGGGCCGCAGCGAGATCTGGAGCGCAGCCATCGAGAAGATGATCTCGACCCCGATCACGCTGCTCACCGGCTTCGGCTGGAACGTGTACTGGAGCTTCCCGTTCCGCTACTCGCCGCACAACCACTATCTGAGCCTGTGGTTCAACCTCGGGCTGGTCGGCCTGATCACGGGCACGTTCGTCCTGTACTACGTCATCCGCCGTGCCCGCCTCGCCAGCGAGCGCGCCGTGCCACCCGCGCGCGGGCTCCTCATCGGCTACGTGATCGGCGCCATTGCGCTGTGCGTTGCGATCTTCTTCGTCGATCTGCACCAGCCCTGGCCGTACTTCTGGGTGTTCTCGGGCCTGATCCTGCGTCTGGCACTGCTCGTGCACGCAGAGCAGACAGCCGCGGCCCCCGCCCAGATCCCGGCCGCGGCCGCGCCGCTCACGCCAGGTGCGGCCGTGCCGGGCCGGATTCGTGATGCGCACGGCTGGGTGGCGCGACCCGGCTCCACGAGGGCAACACACACATGATCTTCACTACGGGTAGGGCATGAAGAATACGGTCAGCAAGATCTGCATCATCGGCCTGGACGACTATCCGCTGCTCGCCGGGGAAACCGAGACGAGCCTGGTCGGCGGCGAGTGCGTCCAGCGCGTGATGCTCGCCCGCGCCTGGCGCGATCTGGGACTGGACGTGAGCATCGTGGTGCACGACTACGGCCAGGGTGCGCGCCGCGAGATCGAGGGCATCCGCGCCATCGCCGCGCATCGCCCCGACGAAGGCGTCCCGATGCTGCGTTTCGTGCATCCCCGCATGACGCGCCTGCTCGCCGCGCTGATCAGCGCGGACGCCGATGTCTACTACCAGTCCTGCGCCGGCGCGTACACAGGGATCACCAGCTGGTTCAGCCGCTCGGCCGGGAAACGCTTCGTGTACCGCGTGGCCTCGGACGTCGACTGCCAGCCGGGCCAGCAGCTCATCGAATTCTGGCGCGACAAGAAACTGTTCGAGTACGGCCTGCGGCGCGCCGACCTGGTCGCCGCGCAGACGGCGCACCAGGCGCGGATGCTGCTGGAGAACTACTGCGTCGCGAGCAGCGTGGTCAACCTCGCCGTGGACATGCCGCTCCAGCAGAGCACCGCGCCCAAGGACATCGACGTGCTGTGGGTCAGCAACCTGCAGCCCGTCAAGCGGCCCGAGCTCGCACTCGAGCTCGCGCGACGCATGCCCCGCGTCCGCTTCACGATGATTGGCGGCCCGATGCCGGCCTATCGGACCTACTACGACGACGTGCTCGAAGCCGCCGCGCGCCTCAAGAACGTGAGGATGGCGGGCCCGGTACGCTACGCCGACGTGGGCGACTATTTCGATCGCGCCCGCATCTTCCTCAACACCTCGAGCGTGGAGGGCTTCCCCAACACGTACCTGCAGTCCTGGGTGCGCGGAGTGCCGGTCGTGTCGTTCTTCGACCCGGACGGGCTGGTGCAGAAACAGCAGCTCGGCTGGCCCGCGAACTCGCTGGACGACATGCGCGAGGCGATCGAGAACATCCTGGCCGACGACGAGCGGCGCGAGGCCATGAGCCGGCGGGCGCGCGAGTTCGCTCGTAGCGAATTTTCACCGCCCGCAGTGGCCGGCCGCTACCTGGATCTTTTGAACGCACGCGAGCAACCGCGGCTGCGCTTCGGGACGACTGGATGAACACGCAGGCACTGGCGCGGGCGGCGGGAGCAGGCACGGACGTGGACAGCGTTGCGCAATCACAGCCGCTGGCAGCGGGCGAGGAGACCGATGCACGCGGGCGCCCGCTGCAGGTGCTGTTTGTCCTGAACAAACTCGACGTCGGCGGCTCGGAGCGCAAAGTGGTGCGCCTGGTGCGTCGCCTGCACGAGAAGGGGGTGGCAGTGGGGATCGCGTGCCTCAATGGCCCGCACACCCTGCGCAGCGAGGTGCCCTCGGGCGTACCGCTGTGGCACCTCGGACGCAAGGGCCGCTTCTCGCTCGGCGCGGCCTGGCGGCTGCGACGCATCGTCGTGGAGCGCCGGCCGGCAACGCTCGTGTCGGTGAATCTCTATCCCTCGCTCTACGTACTGTCCTGCGCGGCGCTCGTAGGCGCGCCGCGGCCGCGCACCGTGGGGCTCGTGAATTCCTCGACCTTCGTTCAGTCGTTCGCGCGCCGCTCGCTCTATCGGGCGCTGCTGCCGCGCCTGCGCGCCACGATCCATGGGTCCGAAGCGCAACGCACCTCCTGGTTCGACCGCGGCGCCGAGGCGGCGCAACGCTCAGCGGTGATCTACAACGGCGTAGACCTCGCGGAGTTCGATCGCGACAGCGTCCGCGAGCAGGCCGAGGCGTTGC
>DASTQG010000250.1:0-4361 GCA_035761885.1 Steroidobacteraceae bacterium
AGCCCAGGCTCGACACCGTGAAGCACCCCCCCTGCATGTCGAGCGCAGTGAGCTTGCCGTCGCGCGCCTTCTGGCTCAGCTCACCGAGGTCGCGCGCGATCTCGTAGATGTCCTTGCGATCGATGTCGCGGATCACGGGTACCACCAGGCCGTTGGGCGTGTCGGCCGCGAAGCCCATGTGCAGGTACTTCTTGTGGACCAGATTCTCGCCCGCGGGGTCGAGCGAGGTATTGAACGTCGGGTATTCCTGGATCGCCTTGACGCAGGCTTTCATCACGAAGGCGAGCGGCGTCAGCTTGATGCCTTCCTGGATCGCCTTGGTCTTGAGCTGACCGCGCACTTCTTCCAGCTCGGTGATGTCGGCCTGGTCGAACTGCGTGACGTGCGGCAGGTTGACCCAGGAGGCCTGCAGCCGCGGCCCGGAAATCTTCTGGATGCGCGACAGCGGGCGCACTTCCACCGGGCCGAACCTGGCGAAGTCGACGACCGGTAGCTTCGGCAGCCCGCCCACGGGTGCGCCCGCCAGACCTTCGGTGAGTGCGCGCTTGACCCAGGCCTTCACGTCATCGTGCGTGATGCGGGTCTTGACGCCCGATCCCTGCACGCGGGAAAGGTCCACGCCCAGCTCGCGCGCAAACTTGCGCACGGAGGGACTTGCATAGGCACGCGAGAAATCGGCACCCGACGCATCGGCAGCGGGCGCTGCCGCAGGGGCGACACTCGCCGGCGTGGGTGCTGGTTGCGCCGGTGCAGACGCCGCCGCAGTTACCGGCGCGGCGTCCTTCGCTGCCGGTGCGGCTGCGGGCGTGCCCGACAGCGACGGATGTCGCGCCGTCGGTTCGGCATCGGTGGGCGCCAGCGAGGGGTGTCGAACCGTCGTTTCGGTACCGACTTCGGCCGCCGGCTTGTCGGCGCCGGAGGATTCGAGCGCCACGATCACGCTTCCCTGCGAGACCTTGTCTCCTTTCTTGAGCTTCACGTCTGTGACGCGCCCCGCCGCCGGCGAGGGCACGTCCATGGTCGCCTTCTCGGTCTCGAGCGTGATCAGCGGCGTGTCGACTTCGACCTCGTCACCGGGCTTCACCAGCACGTCGATCACCGCGACGTCGGCGAAGCCGCCGAGATCGGGGACACGGACTTCGGTCGATGCTGCCATGGACGCGTTCAGACCGTGGCGGGATTGGGCTTGTCGGGATCGAGTCCGAACGCCTTGATGGCGCTGGTCACCGTGGCCACGTCGATCTTGCCGTCGTCGGCGAGCGCCTTGAGCGCGGCGACCACGACGTGATGCCGATCCACCTCGAAGAACTTGCGCAGCGCCGCGCGCGCATCGCTGCGTCCGTAGCCATCCGTGCCCAGGGTGACGTAGCGGCCCGGCACCCACTGGCGGATCTGGTCCGGCACCGTCTTGATGTAGTCGGTGGCCGCGATGAACGGACCGCGCCGCTCGCCCAGGCATTGCTGCACGTAGTTCGTGCGCGGCGTTTCGGTGGGATGCAGCGTGTTCCAGCGCTCGGTGTCCAGCGCGTTGCGCCGCAGCTCGTTGAAACTGGTGACCGAGAAGACGTCCGCCGGCACTCCGTAATCCTTTTCGAGGATGGACGCGGCCGCCAGCACCTCGCGCAGGATCGTCCCCGAGCCCATCAGGTTCACGCGCACCTTGCCGCGTCCACCGATCTGCAGCAGGTACATGCCCTTGATGATGCCCTGTTGCACGCCCGAGGGCATCGCGGGCTGCACATAGTTTTCATTCATCACGGTGATGTAGTAGTAGACGCTCTCCTGCTGCGCGTACATGCGCCTGAGACCGTCCTGCACGATCACCGCGAGCTCGTAGCCGAACGCGGGGTCGTACGCCACGCAGTTGGGCACCGTGCTCGCCAGCAGGTGACTGTGCCCGTCCTGGTGCTGCAGGCCCTCGCCCGCGAGCGTGGTGCGTCCCGCCGTCGCGCCGACCATGAAGCCGCGCGTGCGCGAATCGCCCGCGGCCCAGGCGAAGTCGCCGATGCGCTGGAAGCCGAACATGGAATAGAAGATGTAGAACGGCACCATGTTCAGGCCGTGATTGCTGTACGCGGTGCCCGCGGCGATCCACGAGCAGAACGAGCCTGCCTCGTTGATGCCTTCCTCGAGGATCTGTCCCTTCTTGTCCTCCCGGTAGTACATGAGCGTGTCGGCGTCCTGCGGCGTATAGAGCTGGCCCACCGAGGAGTAGATGCCCACCTGCCGGAACAGGCCCTCCATGCCGAAGGTGCGCGCCTCGTCGGGGATGATCGGCACGATCTGCTTGCCGATGTTCTTGTCCTTGAGGAGCGTCGTGATGATGCGCACCAGCGCCATGGTGGTGGAGATCTCACGATCGCCGCTGCCTTCGAGCAGCGCTTCGAACGCTTCCAGCGGCGGCACCACGAGGGGCTCGGCGTCGTCGCGACGCTGCGGCAGGAAGCCGCCCAGCTGCGCGCGCCGCTCGCGCATGTACTTGAGCTCTTCGCTGTCCTCCGCCGGGCGCGCGTAGGGAAGATTGGCGATGTTCTCGTCCGACACCGGAATGTGGAAGCGGTCGCGAAACGCCTTCAGCGCCTCGTCATCGAGCTTCTTGGCCTGGTGCGTGATCATCTGGCCCTCGCCCGCCTTGCCGAGGCCAAAGCCCTTCACGGTCTTGGCGAGGATGACGGTGGGCTGACCCTTGTGCGCGACCGCGGCGGCGTAGGCACTGTAGACCTTGCGCGGATCGTGGCCGCCGCGGTTCAGGTGCCAGATCTCTTCGTCCGACATGTTCGCGACCATCGCCTTGAGCTCGGGATATTTCCCGAAGAAATTCTCGCGCGTGTACGCGCCGCCCTTGGCCTTGAAATTCTGGTACTCGCCGTCAACGCACTCTTCCATCACGCGGCGCAGGAGACCCTTGTTGTCCTTGGCGAGCAACGGATCCCAGCGCGATCCCCACAGCACCTTGATCACGTTCCAGCCGGCGCCCAGGAACGCCGCTTCCAGTTCCTGGATGATCTTGCCGTTGCCGCGCACCGGGCCGTCGAGGCGCTGCAGGTTGCAGTTGACGACGAAGATCAGGTTGTCCAGGCCCTCGCGTACCGGCATCGTGAGCGCGCCCATCGACTCCGGCTCATCCATCTCGCCGTCGCCGCAGAAGCACCAGACCTTGCGGTCGCTCGACTTCACCAGGCCGCGGTGCTCCAGGTAGCGCTGAAAACGCGCCTGGAAGATCGCCATCATCGGGCCCAGGCCCATGGACACCGTGGGGTACTGCCAGAAGTCCGGCATGAGCCAGGGGTGCGGATAGGACGTGAGTCCGGGCCCGCTCAACTCCTGACGGAAGTAGCGCAGCTGCTGCTCGGTGAAGCGGCCTTCGAGATAGGCGCGCGCGTAGATCCCGGGGCTCGAGTGTCCCTGGATGTAGATCATGTCGCCGGGATGACGCTCCGACGGCGCACGCCAGAAATGATTGAAACCCACCTCGTAGAGCGTGGCCGAGGATGCATAGGTCGACAGGTGGCCGCCCAGCTCGGTGCTGACGCGATTCGCCTGCACGACCATCGCCATGGCGTTCCAGCGGATGTACGACTCGATGCGCCGCTCGAGCGCCCGGTTGCCAGGATAGTCCCGCTCCAGCCCCGGCGGGATCGTGTTCTGGTACGCGGTGTTCGGCTTGAACGGCAGATACGCGCCCGAACGGCGCGTGTGATCGATGACGCGCTCGAGCAGGAAATGCGCCCGCTCCGGACCGTGCGCGCGCAGCACCGAATCGATCGAGTCGATCCAGTCGCGCGTCTCCAGGGGGTCGATGTCTTCGAGCTTCTGCTCTTGCGTCATGGAGTGAAGGTGAATTCGCGAAAGCGTGCTGTATGATCGGGGTTTGCATTTTTTCGGTCAAGGTGAAATCCCGTGAGCCTGCTGCCCGAGCGAGCATTGCCGCGAGTCGACGCGCTTTCGCAGGCGCCGCGCGATGCGGACCTGTCGAAGCTCGACGCGCTGATGATCGTTGTCCCTCAGGACATTCGCGATGCGGCGTGGTCGAGCCTGCCGCGCGGGGCGTGGCTGCGCGAGGAACGCTCGCGACGCGCGCTCACGGGAGGCGCCACGCTGAGCGCGCGGCTCGACAACGAGGCGCACACGCTGCTGATCGTGGGCCTGTTGCCGCGTGATGCGAGCGCGTTCGTTGCGCTGAAGCTCGCGGGGCAGATGCTGAAGGAAATCGCCGCCGCGCAGGCCACACGCGTGGGCGCATACACCGTCGCGCTGCCCGCGCAAGCATCGCAGCGCGCACTCGAGGCGCTCGTCGCAGCCACGCTCGCGGCCGGGTTCGACCTGCCTTCTTTCAAGAGCGCGCCGCGCAACGCTCACCT
>DASTQG010000251.1:0-3852 GCA_035761885.1 Steroidobacteraceae bacterium
TCACCGACAACGTGAACTCCATGGCCTCGAACCTCACGGGCCAGGTGCGCAACATCGCCGAGGTGGCCACGGCCGTCGCGACGGGCGACCTGTCGCGCAAGATCACGGTGGACGTGAAGGGCGAGATTCTCGAGCTCAAGAACACCATCAACACGATGGTGGACCAGCTCAACGGCTTTGCCGCCGAGGTCACGCGCGTGGCGCGCGAGGTGGGCACGGAAGGCAAGCTCGGCGGCCAGGCGCGCGTACCGGGCGTCGCGGGTACCTGGAAAGGCCTCACCGACAACGTGAACTCCATGGCCTCGAACCTCACGGGCCAGGTGCGCAACATCGCCGAGGTGGCCACGGCCGTCGCGACGGGCGACCTGTCGCGCAAGATCACGGTGGACGTGAAGGGCGAGATCCTGCAGCTGAAGGAAACCATCAACACGATGGTGGACCAGCTCAACGCCTTCGCTTCGGAAGTGACGCGCATGGCGCGCGAGGTGGGTACCGAAGGGCGCCTCGGCGGCCAGGCGACCGTGCCCGGGGTCGGCGGCACCTGGAAGGACCTCACCGACAACGTGAACCTGCTGGCCGCGAATCTCACCACGCAGGTGCGCGCGATCGCCGAAGTGGCGACGGCCGTGACGAAGGGCGACCTCACGCGCTCGATCCAGGTGGATGCGCGCGGCGAGGTGGCGGATCTCAAGGACTACATCAACGCGATGATCGGCAACCTGCGCGCCACCACCGATCGCAACACCGAGCAGGACTGGCTCAAGACCAACCTCGCGAAGTTCAGCGGCATGATGCAGGGCCAGCGCGACCTGCTCACGCTCGCGCAGACCCTGCTCTCAGAGCTCGCACCCCTCGTCAACGCCCAGCAGGGCGTGCTCTACATCATCGACAGCGTCGACAACGAGCTGTGCCTGCGTCAGCTCGCGGGCTACGCCGACGCCGGTCGCTCCGAAACGCCGCGCCGCTATCGCATGGGCGAGGGCCTCGTGGGGCAGTGCGCCATGGAGCGCCAGCGCATGCTCCTCACCGACATCC
The DNA here is from genome assembly GCA_035761885.1 of Steroidobacteraceae bacterium. Lineage (GTDB taxonomy): Bacteria > Pseudomonadota > Gammaproteobacteria > Steroidobacterales > Steroidobacteraceae > DASTQG01. Next base: position 1,036 of record DASTQG010000251.1, read on the forward strand.
CGCGCGACTCCATCCAGGTCACCTCCGGCCTGCTGATCGCGCATCCGCGCAACGTCGTGGTGCTGCCGGTGCTGTTCGAGGGCCAGATCAAGGCGGTGATCGAGCTGGCGAGCCTGCGCGAGTTCACCGCTCCGCACCTCGCCTTCCTCGAGCAGCTCACGGGCTCCATCGGCATCGTGCTCAACACGATCGAGGCGACGATGCGCACGGAGGGGTTGCTCACGCAGTCGCAGCAGCTCGCCGCGGAACTGCAGGCGCAGCAGAAGGAACTGCAGCAGACCAACGAAGAGCTCGCGCAGAAGGCCCGACTCCTCGCCGCGCAGAACGCGGAGGTGGAACGCAAGAACCGCGAGATCGAGCAGGCGCGCGCGGCCCTCGAGGAAAAGGCTGCCGAGCTGGCGCTCACTTCGCGTTACAAGTCCGAGTTCCTCGCGAACATGTCGCACGAGCTGCGCACGCCGCTCAACAGCATCCTGATCCTCGGCCAGCAGCTCGCCGAGAACGCGGACGGCAACCTGAGCAACAAGCAGGTGGAGTTCGCCGACACGATCCTGGGAGCGGGCACGGACCTGCTGAACCTGATCAGCGACATCCTGGACCTGTCGAAGATCGAGTCGGGCACCGTCACCGTGGAATCGATCGACACGCCGGTGTCGACGCTGCGCGAGACCATCGAGCGCAACTTCCGCCACGTCGCCGAGACGCGCAAGCTCGCCTTCTCGGTCAACGTCGATCCGAAGCTCGACGCCACCGTGCGCACCGACCCCAAGCGCCTGCTGCAGGTGGTCACGAACCTGCTGTCGAACGCCTTCAAGTTCACCGAACAGGGCAGCGTGCAGCTGGACATCGGCCTCGCCGAAAGCGGCTGGAGCCAGGAACACCCGGTGCTCAACCACGTGCCGCGCGTGATGCGCTTCGCGGTCACGGACACCGGCATCGGAATTCCGGCGGAGAAGCAGCGCATCATCTTCGAGGCCTTCCAGCAGGCCGACGCGGGCACCGCGCGCCGCTACGGCGGCACCGGCCTCGGCCTCGCGATCAGCCGCGAGCTCGCACACCTGCTCGGCGGCGAGATCCGCCTGCGCAGCGCACCGGGCACGGGCAGCACCTTCGAGCTGTACCTGCCGACTGCCTACATCGGCCCCGCGTACAGCAAGTTCAACGTGCAGAGCCGCAGCGAGAGCGAAGCACGCCCGATCGCCCGCGAAGCGCCGGTCCCGGTGCCGACCGCGCCGATCGCCACGCATCCGACCGACGATCGCGAGATGCTGCAACCGGGCGATTCCGTGCTGCTCATCGTCGAGGACGATCCGCACTACGCTCGCGTGCTGCTGAACGCCGCGCGCGATCATGGCTTCAAGGGCCTGGTCGCGATGCGCGGCTCCGAAGCCATCGCGCTCGCGCGACAGTTCCTGCCGACGGCGATCACGCTCGACATCTTCCTGCCCGACATGCTGGGCTGGAACGTGCTCAGCCAGCTCAAGCAGGACTTCTCCACGCGCCACATCCCGGTGCAGATCCTCACGATCGAGGAGGAGCGCCAGCACGCCCTGGAACGCGGCGCGTTCGCGCACCTGAGCAAGCCGCTCAGCCCGAAGGACCTCGACGCGGCGTTCGACCGCATCAAGCAGCTGTCCGAACCGCGCGTGCGGCGCCTGCTGGTGGTCGAGGACAGCCCGCACGAGCGCATGTCGATCGACGAGCTGATCGCGCACGACGACGTGGAAATCACTTCGGTCGGAACGGGCGGCGAGGCGCTCGAGCTGCTGCAGGAGAACCAGTTCGACTGCATCGTGCTGGACCTGCGGTTGCCGGACATGACCGGCTTCGAGCTGCTCGAGAACCTGCAGCAGCAGCCCGCGCTGCGCGACGTGCCGGTCGTCGTCTACACGGGCCGCGAGCTGACCGTGGAGGAGGAGGAACGCCTGCGCAAGCTCGCCAAGAGCATCGTGCTCAAGGGCGTGCGCTCGCCCGAGCGGCTGCTCGACGAAACGGCGCTGTTCCTGCATCGCGTGGTGGCCGACCTGCCCGCGAACAAGCTGCGCATGCTCGAGGAGCTGCACCAGCGGCCCGAGGCGCTCGCCGGACGCAAGGTGCTGGTCGTGGACGACGACGTGCGCAACATCTTCGCGCTTTCGAGCGTACTGGAACGGCACGGCATGCACGTGGTGATCGCGACCACCGGCCAGGAGGCCATCAACGTGCTGGAGCAGACGCCCGACGTCTCGCTCGCGCTGATGGACATCATGATGCCCGGCATGGACGGCTATGAAACGATGCGGCGCATCCGCGAGGTGCCGCGCTTCCGGCGCCTGCCCATCATCGCCCTCACGGCCAAGGCCATGAAGGGCGACCGCGAGAAATGCCTGGAGGCGGGCGCTTCGGACTACGTGGCGAAGCCGGTCGACACGGGACAGCTGGTGTCGCTGTTGCGCACCTGGCTGCACCGCTAGGCACGACACATGAGCGAAGATCGCGTCAACATATTGCTGGTGGATGACCAGCCGCAGCGCCTCTTCACGTACGAGGCGATCCTGAGCGAGCTGGGCGAAAACCTGATCAGCGCCAACTCGGGACGCGAGGCGCTGCAACTGCTCATGGGCAGCGAGTTCGCGGCCATCCTGCTGGACGTGAGCATGCCGGGCATGGACGGCTTCGAGACCGCGGCGCTCATCCACGAGCATCCGCGTTTCGAAAAGACACCCATCATCTTCGTCACGGCCGTGCACGTGACCGACCTCGACCGGCTGCGCGGCTACAAGCTCGGCGCGGTCGACTACGTCTACGTGCCGGTGGTACCCGAGATCCTGCGCGGCA
>DASTQG010000252.1:0-5570 GCA_035761885.1 Steroidobacteraceae bacterium
GAATGAAAGATGGCCTCGACGGGAGCACTCGAGCGAACGATGCCCATCGTTCGCGATGCGGAACCTGAGGTGACGCTCGTTCTCAGGTGAGCAAACGTCCTGGCACCGTTTTCGATCTCACGCTGCCGTACTCGAAGTCAAACGCCCCTCGCCCGACCACCCCGGCCACGCCCGATCGAGCGCCAGTCGCGAGCGATCGGGCCTGGCCGATCGCGCGCCTGCCGCCTGCGTCCTTGACATGCGTTGCTCCGATCTTTAGCCTCTCCCACGCGCCGATTTGAGTTTCAGCTTGCGGGCGCCTTATAAATGCAGCTAAAGCGAAGCAGAACCTGCTCAGCTTTGGCCCGAGCGGGTTTTTTTGTGCCCGCCGGGCGGCCTTCGGCCCTCGTTTCCCGCAACATCGAAGCGGCGCAGTCGTTTCAGGAGACTGTGCGATGGCTTCGTTCACTTCACTCCCCGATGCCGATCCCGCGGCGGCCGCGCCGCTGCGCGTGGTGTTGCTCGGCCTCGGTACGGTCGGCACCGGCGTGTTCCAGCTGCTGCGCCAGCACCCGCACGTGTTCGACGTGCGCCGCATCGTGGTGCGAAACCTTGCGCGTGCGCGCGACCTGGCGGTTCCACGCGAGCTGCTCTCGACCAACCTCTGGGACGCGATCAACGAGCCCGCGGAACTGGTGATCGAGCTCGTCGGCGGTGTCGCGCCGGTGGGCGACGTCGTGCAGGCCGCCCTGCTGGGCGGGCGCGCCGTCGTGAGTGCCAACAAGGCACTCGTGGCACAGCGCTGGCGTGCGCTGTCGCGTTTCACCACGGGCGTCGAACGGCGCCTGCGCTACTCGGCCGCGGTCGGTGGCGAAGTGCCTGTGCTCGAGACGGTCGAATCGCTCGCGCACGACGTGACTGCCGTGCGCGCAGTCATCAACGGCACCTGCAACTTCGTCCTGGATCGCCTCGAAGGCGGCGCTTCGCCCGCGGAAGCCGTGCGCGAGGCGCAGGCGCAAGGCTTCGCGGAGGCCGATCCGCGCGGCGATCTGAGCGGAGCGGATGCGGCGCACAAGCTGGAGTTGATCGCGCGCAGCGCGTTTCGTGTCGCAGGCCCCTTGCGTTTCGACGTGAGCGGCATCGAGGCCGTGTCAGCGGTCGATATCGCGAAGGCGCGCGAGGCCGGTCGCCGGCTGCGGCTCGTCGCGAGCTGCGAGCTGGAGGGTGACCAGGTGCGCGGGCGCGTGCGCCTGGAGGCCCTCAGCGAGGATGACTACCTGGCCCCAACGTCCGCCGAGCAGAACAGGGTCGAGATCGTGAAAAGCGACGGCGAGCGCGTGCGGCTGCAGGGCAAGGGCGCGGGCCGATGGCCGACGGCGCGCTCCGTGCTTTCGGACGTGCGCGCACACCTGCGCGCGCAGCTCATCCTGGCCTCGACGCGCCGCGAGCATCACGCGCGCCACGTCGAGGCACTGGAACGGCGTTCGCTACTGGAAGATGAGCTTGCCGCGCATCAGGCCGTAGTGGCCGGGGAATGAGCAGAAAAACGTATAGTCGCCCCCCTTGGCCAGCTTCGAAGTCGGAAACTTGACCGAAGTCGTCTGCCCGCCGCCGATCATCGTCGTATGGGCGAGCACGCGCTTGTCGTTCTCAGGCACGTAGTGCTTCGCAAGGCCCGCGCTCACGCCCGCGTTCGCGACGGGCATGAAGTCCGAGGTCTTGGTCAGCACCCAGTTGTGTCCCATCGTTTGTGCCGGCAACTTGCCGACGTGCTTGAGGGTGAGCACGACTTCGGTGCAATCGGCGGCCACTTTCAGTTCCGCCACGTTGAACTTCATCTTGTCGTCGCCCTCGATCGCGAGCGGGCACGACTTGGCGGCGAGCGCGAGGTCGCCGGCGAGCAGCAGTGCCGCGGTGAGCGCGAGCCTGCTGAGGACAGTTTTCGGCATCATCGTCATCTCCGTCGTTCTCCTGGAAATATATGCCGGTCTTGGACGGCGACGGGCGCGTTGCGTTCAGTCAGGACACGCCCAGACGCTTCTGCATGATGGGGCTCGTCGTCGTGTATTGCAGGTGCTGCTTCTTCTCCGGGTAGATGTGGTGCTGGATCGCGAACGCGGCCAGCGCCGCCTCGTGAAAGCCCGAGAGGATCAGCTTCTTCTTGCCCGGATAGCTGTTGATGTCGCCGATCGCGTAGATGCCCGGGACGCTGGTCTCGAATCTGGCCGTGTCCACGCGGATCGTGCGCTTGTCCAGATCGAGCCCCCACTGTGCGATCGGGCCGAGCTTCGGATGCAGGCCGAAGAAGGCGAGCAGCTGCGCGGCTTCGAGGCGATGCGTCGCACCATCGGTGGCGTGAATCTCGACGCCCGTGACCTTCTCGCCCTGCAACACCAGCTGCGAGGCGGTACCCTCGAAATAGCGCATGCGCCCGGCCGCGGTCAGCTCGCGCATGCGCGCCACAGAAGCGGGCGCGGCCTTGAACTCGGCGCGACGATGCACCAGCGTGAGACTGCGCGCCTTACCGCACAGCTCGAGCGTCCAGTCGAGCGCCGAGTCGCCGCCGCCGAAGATCACGACGTCCTGGCCGTGGAGGGCTGCGGCGTTCTTCACCCTGTAGTGGATCTGCGCCCCTTCGAAGCGTTCGGCGCCCTCCACCCCCAGCTTGCGCGGCTGGAACGAACCGACGCCGCCGGCGATCACGATCGCGCGCGCGTGGAACGTGGTGCCCGCGGCGGTGCGCACGAAGAAGAGCTTGTCCGCCATGGCGCGCACCTCGGTCACTTCCTGGCCGAGGTGAAACTGCGCGTTGAAGGGCTTGATCTGCTGCAGCAGCCGATCGATCAGCTCCTGCGCACCGCATACGGGCAGTGCGGGGATGTCATAGATCGGCTTGTCCGGATACAACTCGGTGCATTGGCCACCGGCATGGGCGAGCGAGTCGACCACATGCGCGCGCATGCCGAGCAGGCCGAGCTCGAACACCTGGAACAGGCCGCACGGGCCTGCGCCGACGATGACGACCTCACATTCGATCGGGGCGGTAATCTCGCTCATGACGGGCGCGCATTATACGGAAGCCGTGCCGCTAGCCTCGAAAATCGGGCGCCTCGGAACCGGCCGCTCAGAACTTCTGGTTGGTGAACTCGCGCGTGGTGGGCGGCTGCACCAGGATGAAGCCGTGGTCCAGCGTGGCGTGGCAGGTGTTGCAGGCCTGCGTGAGCGTGTTGAACGCCTCGTCGAACTGGTTGCCGTCCTTCGCGCGAATCGCGGTGTGAATCGCGCCCAGCGCAGGGCCGACCAGTGGCGGCACCAGCTCGCTGAATGAGGTCGGAAACTGCTGCAGCGGATCCTCGAAGTCCTGGACCTCCTGCAGCGCCTCGTTGGTCTCGTGCAGGGCGTAGGCCGCGAGCTCCCAGTTGCGCGCCTTGCCGGCGTAGTAGAGCTTCGCGTGCTGCGTCAGCGCGCCCGCCATCAGCACGGCCAGATCCGGTGCAGCCGCATCTACGCGCCCGTTCAGCTCCTCGATCTGCGCCTTGAGAGCTTCGATCTCTTTCGCTTGGGCGGCGATCGCGGGATCCGGCCCCTGCTGCTGGCAGCCCGCGAGCACGACGCCGACGGCAACGAGAACAGTCAATGCTTTCAGTGACATAGCGTGAAAACCAGCAGCGGGCCCAACGGGCGGGGCCGCTAGTATAGATGCGAATGGTTCGCGTTTGGAACGGCGTCTTCTTCTTTCAGCGGAGCGGCAGAGGATACTGTCGCCTGTTATTTCTTGATGAGTCGCAGCAGCGAGCGCGTTTCGCCTCCCTGCTCGGCCATTTCGTTCAGCGCGCACTGCTCGCGCAGCTTGCTCATGTGATCGCGCGTCCCGGTGATGAAGCTCAGGGCCTGGTCGGCGGCCGCCGGACGACCGATGAAATAGCCCTGCACGTCCACGTCGCCGCAACCCAGGAGGAACTGCAGCTGCGCGGCGCGCTCCACACCCTCCGCTGTCACCTGCAGCCCCAGGCTGCGGCACAGGCCGATGATCGAGTGCGCGATCGCCGCAGCGCGCGGGTTCTCGTCCACGTCGGCGACCAGGCTGCGGTCGAGCTTCACGCGGCTGATCGGGAGCTGCTCGAGCGAGGTCAGCGAGGAGAATCCCGTGCCGAAGTCATCCAGCGCCACGGCGACACCGAGCAGGCGCAGGCTGCGCAGCGTTTCGACCGTGACCGCGCCAGTCTGCAGCGCATGCTCGGTGAGCTCGAGCTCCAGGCACTCCGGCGAGATGTCGTGCTTGCGCAGCAGGCGCTCGATGCTCACAGCGAAGTCGCCCGCCAGGAACTGCTGCGAGGACACGTTGATCGCGACGCGCGCGCGCGGCCAGCCGTTCTTGCGCCAATAGCCGACTGCTTCCGCCGCCTGGCGCATCACCCAGCGGTTCAGGTCCATGATGAGGCCGGTCTGCTCGGCGATGCCCAGGAACTCCGCCGCGGGCACGAAGCGGTCGGGCATCTGGCGCCAGCGCAGCAGCGCTTCCATCGAGTTCGTATCGGAGTTCGCGAGCGAAACCTGCGGCTGATAGAACAGCTCCAGGTCGCCGACCTCGATCGCCCGGCGCAGCGCCTGCTCGGTCTGGAATCGATGCGAAGCGGCCACCAGCAGCTCCGGCGAATAGACGCTCACGCGATTGCGGCCCAGTTCCTTGGCGCGGAACAACGCGGTATCCGCGGCACGCAGGAGCGAGGCGCTGTCCTGCGCGTGTTCCGGAAACACGGCCGCGCCGATGCTCACGCCGATCAGCACTTCGCGGTTGCCGATGTCGAGCGGGCGCTGGAACTCGCTCACCAGGAGCGAGGCACGCCGTTCGATCTCCTCCATCGAGCCCACCTGCTCCAGCACCAGCGTGAACTCGTCGCCGCCCAGTCGCGCGACGAAATCGCCGACGCCGAGCAGCGTGCGCAGCCGGTCGCCGATCTCGCGCAGCACGCGGTCGCCGAACTCGTGGCCCAGGCTGTCGTTGAAGGTCTTGAAATTGTCGAGGTCGAGGAACAGCACCGCGACGCGCTGGCGACGGCGGTGCGCGCGGCGCAGCGTCGCCGACAGGTACGCGAACAGGCGCCGCCGGTTCGGCAGCCCGGTGAGCGCATCGTGATGGGCAAGGTGGCGCAGCTGGCGCGTGCGCTTGGCGACCCGCTGCTCGAGCTGTGCCTGGTAGGAACGCACGGCGCGTTCGGCGGTGGCGAGCTCGCCGGCCATGTGATTGAACGCCTGCGCGAGCTCGTCGACTTCGCGCATGCCGCCGCGCTTGACGCGCGCGTCCAGCTCGCCCGTCGCCAGGCGCTGCGTGCCGCGGATCAGCTGGCGTACGGGCCGCACGACGCCGAAGGTGGCAAAGAAGGCGATGATGAGGATCATCAGGACGACGGAGCTCGCAACGATCTGCATCGTGCGCTCCGCTTCGCGTCCCGCGGCACCGGCACGCCCGGTCGCCTCGGCCAGCGCGCGCCAGGCCGGCTCCTCGAACTGCGCGTGGACTTTGGCGCTCAGCTGCGCACTGGCGAGACCGAAGTCACGGCGAGCGGCTTCGATCTCCCGCGCCGCCTGCA
>DASTQG010000253.1:0-11157 GCA_035761885.1 Steroidobacteraceae bacterium
AGGCGCCGTTTTGCTCGAGCACTTCCTTGATGTTCTCCATCATCTGCCTGGTTTCCGGAACGATGCCGCCCCCGACCAGCTTGCCGTCGGCCCCGGTGCCGAGCTGGCCAGCGAGGAACAGGAAGTCGCCCGCACGCACCGCCTGCGAGAACGGACGGTTCAGAGAGGCGAACTCGGGGGGGTTGAGGAATTCGGGCTTGCTGGACGGGCTCATGACGTTCTCCGTGACGCTGCACGCGCTCGCGGCGAGAGCTGCGAGCGCGACGATGAGTTTGCGGGTGCTCATGTAGTCGGACTCCTGGTCAGCCGGCGGCCTTGACCGCCTGGATCAACTGGCCCGCCGCCGCCTGGCCGTCGCCGTACAGCATGCGCGTCTGGTCCAGGAAGAACAGGGCGTTCTCGATGCCCGAGAAGCCCTGGCCCTGGCCGCGCTTGATGACGATGACGTTCTTCGCCTTGTCGGCGTTGAGGATCGGCATGCCGTAGATCGGGCTCGACTTGTCGTTGCGCGCGACCGGGTTCACCACGTCGTTCGCGCCGATGATCAGCGCGACGTCGGCGGTGTCGAACTCCGCGTTGATCTCCTCGAGGTCCGCGATCAGGTAATAGGGCACGCCGGCTTCGGCGAGCAGCACGTTCATGTGGCCGGGCATGCGGCCAGCCACCGGATGGATCGCGAAGCGCACGGTGACACCGCGCTCGATCAGGAGCTGGCACAGCTCCCAAACCTTGTGCTGCGCTTGCGCGACCGCCATGCCGTAGCCGGGCACCACGATCACCTTCTGCGCGAACGCCATCATCACGCCGACGTCGCTCGCCTCGATCGGCTTCTGCGTGCCCGTGACCGGCCCGCCGGCCGCCGCGGAGCCTTCGCCGAAGCCGCTGAACAGCACGTTGCCGAGCGAGCGATTCATCGCTCTCGCCATGAGCTGCGTGAGCAGCGTGCCGGCGGAGCCGACGACCGTGCCAGCGATGATCATCGCGGCGTTGTTGAGCACGAAGCCTTCGAAGGCGACCGCAAGGCCGGTGAGCGCGTTGTAGAGCGAGATCACCACCGGCATGTCGGCGCCGCCGATGGGCAGCGTCATCGTGACACCGAGGATGAGCGCCAGCGCGAAGAACGCGATCACTACCGCGGGCGATGCGTCGATCGAGAGCGCGATGAGTCCGCCCGTCACCAGCGCGCCGGCCAGGATGACGAGGTTCAGCACCTGCTGCCCGCCGAAGCGCAGGCTGCGCTTGATCAGGCCCTGGAGCTTCCCGAACGCGATCAGGCTGCCGCTGAACGACACCGCGCCGATGATGCCGCCGAGCACCGCGAGCGAAAGCGTCGTGAGACCGTGCGCTTCGCCCCCTCCGAGGGACAGCTTGAACAGCTCCACCGCGGCGATCGCCGCCGCCGCGCCGCCGCCCATGCCGTTGTAGAGCGCGATCATCTGCGGCATGTCGGTCATGGCGACGCGCTTGCCGGTCCACCACGCCGCGAGGCTGCCGATGAAGATCGCCGTGACGATGAGCCAGTAATTCGACATGCCGGGGTACGCGAACGTCACCACGGTCGCGACCAGCATGCCGAACCCGGCCCACAGGATGCCGCTGCGCGCCGTCACCGGCGAGCTCATGCGCTTCAGACCCATGATGAACAGGAACGCGACCAGCAGGTAGCTCGCGTCGATGAGCAGCCGCGCCGCCTGGGGGGAGATCATGTCCATCAGTGCGCCCCCGTCTTCTTCTTCGCGCCGCTGGCCTTGAACATCTCCAGCATTCGCTCGGTGACGACGTAGCCGCCGACAGCGTTGCCGGCCGCGAGGATCACTCCGATGAAGCCGATGGTGCGCCCGAGCGTGTCGTCCGCGTGGCCGAGCGCGACCATGGCGCCGACCAGCACGATGCCGTGCACGAAGTTCGAGCCGGACATGAGCGGCGTGTGCAGGATCACGGGCACGCGCGCGATCACTTCGTAGCCGGTGAACGCCGCGAGCATGAAGATGTACAGCGCGATGATGCCGTCGATCATGGGATGAGCTTCCGCGTGGGTTCGTGCTTGATCTCTCCGCCGTGGGTGAGCGCGGATTGCGCGAACACCTCGTCGGCCCAGTCGATCTTCAATTCACCCTTGTCCAGGGCGGGTTTGAGGAAGTTGAGCAGGTTGCGGGCGTACATCTCGCTCGCGTGCGCGGCGAGCTGGCTCGCCAGGTTCACGGGGCCCACGATCTTCACGCCGTTGTGAATGACGGTTTCGCCCGCGCGCGTCAGCTCGCAGTTGCCGCCCGATTCCGCCGCGATGTCCACGACGACGGCGCCGGGCTTCATGCGGGCCACGGCGGCTGCGGAGATGATGCGCGGTGCGGTGCGGCCCGGCACGGCGGCGGTGGAGATCACGACGTCCGCCGCGGCAATGCGCGAATCGAGCACTTCCTGCTGCTTGGCCTTCTCGTCGGCCGTGAGCTCGCGGGCGTAGCCACCGGCGCCTTCCGCGCTCACGCCGGTCTCCACGAACTTCGCGCCCAGGGACTTGATCTGATCGCGCGTCGCGCTGCGCACGTCATAGGCTTCGACCACCGCGCCCAGGCGCCTGGCGGTGGCGATCGCCTGCAGCCCGGCCACGCCCGCGCCGATCACCAGCACCAGCGCCGGCCGGATCGTGCCCGCCGCCGTGGTCAGCATGGGAAAGAACTTGTCGAGCGTGTTGGCACCGATGAGGACGGCCTTGTAGCCCGCGATCGCCGCTTGCGAGGAGAGCGCGTCCATCGACTGCGCGCGCGAGATGCGTGGCACCAGCTCCATCGCGAAGCTGGTGATGCCTCGATCGCGCAGCGTGCGCACGTCGTCGAGCCGCTGGTGCGCCTGGAAGAATCCGATGATCACCGAGCCCTTGCGCAGGCCTGCGATTTCCCGGGCGGTGGGTGGCTGCACCTTGAGAAGGACATCGGCCCGCGCCAGTACCGCCTCGGGCGAATCGACCCACTCGACGTTCTTGTAAGTATTGTCGGGATACTGCGCGCTCACGCCCGCACCGCGCTCCATCACGACGATGGCGCCCGCCGCGGCGAGTTTGCCCGCCACTTCCGGCACCAGGGCCACGCGCATTTCGCCTGGCGCGCTCTCTTTGAGCGCGCCAATGGTCACTGGCATGTCGCCTCCTGGGGGATGTTCGTCGGCCGCCTGTGGCCAAAGAGCCACGGGCCGCCAAAATTGTCTTTAACTATGAATGGTTTGCGCCGTTGAATTATTGCACACACCTGACTTATCTTACAGGCGGAGGAGGCCGTGACCACACCGCGACACATTCCCGTGCCCCGAGTGCACGACTGGGACGACGAGCGCATCGTGCGCACGCCGGCAGTCGTGCGCGCGTTGTCGCAGCAGGTGTTGCGAACGGACGTGGCCGGAATGCCACTCGAGTGGATCGACTACCGCGAAGCGGCGCGCCTGTATCACATGGAGCAGGTCGCGTATCAGGTGGGCAGCCTCCTGTATCGGCTTTACGGCGGCACCAATGCGCGCTCCGGCTCGCGCACGATCGTGGAAGTGAGTTCCATCATCGCGACGGTGGGTCACTCCCACAACCCGGGCAACATGCGCGCGGATTACACGCCGCCGCTGAACAATCAGACGCTGTTCCGCCGCGACGGGCATATCTGCATGTACTGCGGCATGCGCTTTCCTTCCTCGCAGCTCTCGCGCGACCACATCCGCCCCTTCAGCCAGGGTGGTCTCGACACGTGGATGAACGTGGTCGCCGCCTGCCGCCGCTGCAACAACGCCAAGGCGTCGCGCACGCCGGAGCAGGCGAAGATGCAGCTGATCGCGGTGCCGTTCACGCCGACGTACGCCGAGTACATCTTCCTCAAGGGCCGCCGCGTGCTGGCGGACCAGATGGAATACCTGCTGGCGCACTTCCCGCGCTCCAGCCCGCTGCACGATCGCATCCAGCGCTGGATGGCCTAGCAGGTACCGGACATTGCAATATTGCAATTCTCCGCTGCTGCGCCTCCGCAGAATTGCAATATTGCAATGTCCGGTACCTGTGTTGCGGCGGGCGTCTGGCAGGTGAAGCGCGACATCGTGCTGGGCCTGAACGTTCCGCGGTACGAGCGGCTCGCGCCGCGTTGAGGACGCCCGGTCCGGCGATCTCAGTCCAGCACGAACCCGCACGTGAGATTCGCGATCGCGCCGGTCATCGCTCCGGCGTGCGGCGAGACCAGGAACACGGCCGTGTTGGCGACTTCGCCGAGCGTCGGCAGACGCCGCAGCGGGGTGCTGCTCGCCGCGCGCGCCATCATCTCGTCGATCGAAATGCCTGCGCGCTCCGACACCTGGCCGAACACTTCGCGACAGTGCGAGCCGAGCGCGGGCACCTCGGGAATCGCGTGCGAGCGCAGGCACAGCACGCGGATGCCGCTGGGGCCCAGCTCGCCGGCCAGATGCCCCGTCAGCGCCTCGATACCGGCGCAGGCGACGCAATGTCCCAGGTAGCCGGGCCCGGTCATGCGGCCGGCCGGCGTGGAGAGCGCCAGGATCACGCCTGAGCCGCGCGGCGCCATGTGACGCGCGACCGCCTTGGCCGTGATGAAGTGCGTGCGCGTGTAGACGCTGACCGGATAGGCGTACTCCTCGACCGTCAGCTCCGCGAGCGGCTTGCCCTGCACATGGGCCACACCCACCGCGTTCACCGCGATGTCGATCCGGCCCGCCCTCGCCACGACGCCGTCGGCATGGCGCTCGACCGAATCGGTGTCGAGCGCATCGACCTGCCCGATCTGCGCCTCCCCGCCGAACGAGCTGATGCGCCGTGCGACCGCTTCCAGCTTCGGCCGCGTCCTGCCCGCCAGGAAGATCCGCGCCCCTGCGCGCGCGCAGGCCTCCGCGATAACGCCGCCGATCACGCCGCCGCCGCCATGGATCACCGCTACCTTGTCCTTCAGTAACATGGAATGCTCCCCCGCACCTGCCGGCGCGGGATGCGCCAGGCTTCCGCTCAAGGACTCGGAACGTTCACGGCCACCCGACATTTCGGGGACGAAAGAAAAGGGGACATTCACATTTTTCGTGAAGCCCGGGAGGACTATGGTGGACGCCATCGTCCCGCCGGCCCCTTGAGGTTCCGATGACCATCGCCCCCGCCGATCTCCTGGTTCATGCCTCCAACATCCTGCTGCTGGTCTCGTACTCGGTGCGCGACATCCTCTGGCTGCGCTGGTTCGCGGTCGCGGCGGCGCTCGTTAACATCCCCTACTTTCTGCTGCAGGGCTCGATCCTGTGGCCGCCGGTGCTGTGGGCCGGGGTGTTCACGGTCATCAACCTCTACCAGATCGCACGCATCTACCACGAGCGACGTCCCGTGGTGCTGTCCCCGGACGAGCAGAAACTCTACGACCTCGCATTCCGTTCGCTGCGTCCGCGCGAATTCCTCGCGCTCGCGCTCCTGGGCGAGTGGAAGGATGCGGTCAGCGGGCAGAAGGTGCTGAGCGAAGGGGAGGCGGTATCCAGCATCTGCGTTCCGATCTCGGGCAGCGTGCAGGTGAGCAAGCGTGGCAAGCCGCTCGGCGTCTTCGAGCCGGGACAGCTGATCGGCACGTCGATGGCGCTGACGGGCAACGAGTCGCTGGTCGACGCGAGTTTCGCCAGCGATGGGCGCTACATGAGCTGGCCCCTGGGGAGCCTGCGCGCGTTCATGGAAAAGCGGCCCGAACTGCGCGTCACGCTGCAGGGGCTGGCGAACCGTGACCTGGCGGGAAAGCTGGAGCGCCTGCTCCTCGCATGATGGTGCCGGAACGGTCCGCCCTCACGTACGCTTGAGAGCGTCGACCTCGGCGCGCAGCTCCGCCACCTGCTGTTCGAGCTGTGTCATGCGTTCCAGGACGTCGGCAGGCGCGCCGACCTCGACGCTCCGCGCAACCGGCGACGACGCGGTGCTGGCAGCCGCGAGCGCCGCGATATCGACGTCGCCACTGAACAGATGCGCCCAGCGCGAATCGCGCCGGCCGGGCTCGCGCGGCAACTGCACGACCAGCGCACCTTCGGTTCGTTGCGCGAGCGCGCGCAATGCCTCTTCCACTTCGCTCACGTCACCTGCCGGCGCCATGCGTTGCGCGCGCGTGCGCAACTCACCCGGCGTCTGTGGCCCTCGCACCAGCAGCTCGCACACGATCGCGGTCTGCAGCGGCGTGAACTTGAGCGAGCCGAACTCGGTATTGCAGAACAGGTGCTGATACTTCGGCACGCGGCTGCCGAAACCCGACTTCTCGATCACCAGATGCTTGCGCACCAGGCCGTCCACCACCTGCTGCACCGCCTGTTCCTCCAGCGACATCAGCGGCTCGCGGTTGCTCTTCTGGTTGCAGGCGTTGGTGAGCGCATTGAGCGACAGCGGGTACTGATCGGGCGTGGTGATCTGCTTCTCGATCAGGCAACCGATGACGCGGGCCTCGTGAGCGGACAATTCGACTTTCACGCAAACCTCCCAGGCAGGGCGTCGCATATTAACGCGGGAGCCGCACGCCCGCGGCGTAGAATCCCCGCCATGTCCCGCGATGCGATGCAGGAAATAGGGCCGGCGCTCGCGGCCGCGCTGGGCACACGTGTCGATCCGCAGCCGCAACGCGCCGTGCACGGCGGGTGCATCAGCGAATGCGTGCGTTGGGGCAGCGCCCGGGGTCCGCTGTTCGTGAAGATCGGCGCGCCCTCGAACGCAGCGGCGTTCGATGCGGAAGCGGCCGGCCTGGAGGAGCTCGCGTCGGCCGAAGCCGTGCGTGTGCCGCGACCGCTCGCCCGCGGAAGAACGCCGGCACGCTCCTACCTCGCGCTCGAATGGCTGGATCTCGACACCGCAAGCTCCGCCACCGAATCGCGGCTCGGCGAGCAGCTCGCGAGCCTGCATCGCGTCAGCGCGCCCCAGTTCGGCTGGCGGCGCGACAACACCATCGGCAGCACGCCGCAACGCAACCCGCTGAGCGCCGACTGGGTCGCCTTCTTCCGCGATCACCGGCTGCGTGCGCAGCTCGATCTCGCGCGCGCCAATGGCCACGCGGGCATGCTCGCGGAACGCGGCGAAGTGCTGCTGCAACACATGCCGGCACTATTCACCAGCCATCGGCCGCTGCCCTCGCTGCTGCATGGCGATCTGTGGGGCGGCAACTTCGCCGCCGACAGCCACGGTGCGCCGGTGATCTTCGACCCGGCGGTCTACTACGGGGACCGGGAAGCCGACATTGCAATGACGCGCCTGTTCGGAGGCTTCGGCAAGGCCTTCTACTCCGCGTACCAGGCGGCCTGGCCGCTCGATGCGGCCGCGGGCGTTCGAGGCAACCTCTACAACCTCTATCACGTGCTCAATCACCTCAATCTCTTCGGTGGCGGCTACGGAACGCAGGCACGCGCGATGATCGACCGCCTGCTCGCGGAGCTCGGGCACTAGGAACCAAACGGCGTCGCAACAGCCTGAACAACGGAGCACAGGCAACGGGAGTCGCGATGGCAAGGAAGCCTTACGTGCGAACGCAGGTGCGCAAGGGCCAGCTCGACGTCACCCTGAGCCGCGAGGAGTTCATGCGGCGTTTCAAACTGCGCTTCGCCGATCCATGGTTCGGGGAGGCGGCCGCGGAACTCGGGCGAATCGCCGACATCGCGTGGCGCAGCTACGAGGAATCTCGCAAGGCCCCGCGCACCCAGCGGGCCGGTGAAGGCTTCGAGGATCCGCAGTACGAGCTCTCAGTCGATTGGCTAGAGGCTCGCGAGCGCGTGCTCGTGGCGCAGGAGCTTCACGAGCGCCGCGATGGACCCGCGCGGGTGCTGCTGATCAACGGTTCTCCGCGCAACGACCAGACCTGCCCGGGCGAGATGTCCAAGACGCACCGCCTGCTGACGATCGCGCGCGAGGAACTGGTGCGCGCGTCCGACCTGCGGATCGAGGACCTGGATCTCAGCCGGCTCACCGCCGAATACGGCCGCACGATCCATCCGTGCAAGGCGTGCGTTTCGACGGCGCAGCCGCTTTGCCACTGGCCGTGCACCTGCTATCCGAACCACGCGCTCGGCCAGGTGCAGGACTGGATGAACGACATCTATCCGCTCTGGGTGGCGGCGCATGGCATTCTCATCGTGACCCCCGTGCACTGGTACCAGGCGCCGGCGGCGCTCAAGCTCATGATGGATCGGCTGGTATGCGCGGACGGCGGCAATCCGGACCCGACCTCGACCGGCGGCAAGAACGCGGAGAAGGCGAAGGCGCTGGAGCTGAAGGGCTGGCATTACCCGCGCCACCTCGCGGGACGCGTATTCTCGCTGATCGTGCACGCCGATACGACGGGCGCGGCCACGCTGCGGCGCATGCTGCACGACTGGCTCACCGACATGCGCCTGGTGCCGGCCGGCGCGGACGCGATGCTCGACCGCTACATCGGCTACTACGAGCCGTACGCGACCAGCCACGAGGCGCTGGATCGCGACGAGGCCGTGCAACAGGAAGTGCGCAACGTCGCGCGCGCCTTCGCGCAAGCCGTCAGGCGCCAGCGCACCGAGCCCCGCAAGCCAGTCGAACTCGACGAGCCGAGGCCCAAGTAATCGGGAACGGCGACGAATCGTCGGGCTTCGGTATTCCTTTACAGCCAGTAAGTGAACAGGCTGCTGAACCACTCCTTGATCTTCGCCGATAGCGGCCGTTTCTCCCACTTCGCCGGATCGATCTGCTTCGCACGCTTGAGGTCGGCGTGAAAGGTCGATTCGAGCGTGCGCGCGAATTCGCGGCCCACGATCGCGACGTTCAGCTCGTTGTTGTGCGCGAAGCTCCTGGGGTCGATGTTGCAGGAGCCGACGGTAGACCAGATGCCGTCCACGACCGCGGTCTTCGAATGCAGCAGCGCGTCCTTGTACTCGAACATCTGTACCTCGTTCTTCAGCAGCTCGTCATAGGTCGCGCGCGAGGCATGGAAAATGAGGCTCGAATCGGTGAAGCCCGGCACGATGATGCGCACGTCGACACCGCGCGCCGCGGCATCGATCAGCGCCCTGCTCAGGGCTTCGTCGGGTGCGAAGTATGCCTGCGTGATCCAGATGCGCTGGCGCGCCCCGCGGATCGCTGCCATGTACGCGTCGTAGATCCGGAACTCGTTGCTGTCGCCGCCGTCGCTCGCCATCACCTGCACGAGGTCCTCGCCCGCGGGCCCGAGATCGGGGAAGAGTTGCGTCGCCGGCTCGGCGTTCTTGCCGAGCCGCCGCCAGGTTTCCATGAAGATCGACTGCAGCGACTTCACCACCGGGCCGCGCACCTCCACGTGGGTGTCGCGCCAGCCGGTGTCGCGGCCCTTCGCCGGCCCGGGCCTGCTGGAGGAGCCTTTCGAATAGGTTTCGCTGATGTTGATGCCGCCCGTGTACGCCACGAGCCCGTCGACGATCACGAGCTTGCGATGATCGCGGTTGTTGACGCGCCAGATGGTCGCGGGCTCGAGCGGTCGGAACTCCGCGACCTCGATGCCCTGCGCGGTCAGCCGCTCGAAGAACTCATCGCCGCTCATCATGCTCCCGACGGCGTCGTAGATCAGGCGCACGGTGACTCCCGCGCGTCGCCGCTCCAGCAGCAGCTCCGCGAAGCGGTTGCCGGTTTCGCCGTCATCGAAGATATAGGTCTCGACGTGCACGTGATGCCGCGCGTTGCGCACGGCCTCGAACATGGCCGCGTAGGTCCTCGGCCCGTCGTTGAGCAAGTGGGTTCGGTTGCCTGCGATCAGCGGCGCCTGCGCCGCCGCCTGCACGTCCTCGACGAGTTCCTGCGCGCGTTCGCGATAGCGCGCCTGCGCGACCGCATCCTCGACTGCGGCCTGCGATTGCTCCGCAGACATCAGGCCGCCGGCGCCGATCACGGCGGCCGTGGCAGGTTCAGTCGAAGCGGGAGCCTGCTGCTGCGGACGCGACCACGCGCAGCCCAGCGGCGCCAGCAGGGATAGCAGCAGCCCTAGACGAAGGAGACGCGTCGTGAAGCCTGTCGACATCGCGACGCGCCCGCGCCCGCTCAGGCTTGCTTTTCGTCACGGCCCTCGCTGTGGCCGGAACCGAGATTCTGCTCGGCGAACTCGTAGTTCAGGAGCTTCGTGATCAGCGAATGCACGAAGTCCGCGCGGTCGTTCTGGTAATCGACGTAGTACGCGTGTTCCCAGACGTCGATGGTGAGCAGCGGCTTCATGCCGAGCAGCAGCGGATTGTCCGCGTTGCTGGTCTCGACGATCCGCAGCTTCTCTGCGTCCAGGGCGAGCCATGCCCAGCCGCTGCCGAAGACACTGATGGCTGCCTCGCCCAGTTGCCGTTCCATGTCGGCGGTGGAGCCGAAGTGCGTCTCGATGAGCCGGGACAGCGATTTCGACGGCTTGCTGCCGCCGGGCTTGAGGCACTTCCAGAAGAAATCGTGGTTCCAGGCCTGTGCCGCGTTGTTGAAGATCTTGGTGCGCACCGGATCGTCCGCGGTGCGCATGACCACTTCCTCGAGCGGCTCGTTGGCGAGATCCGTGCCGCCGACCAGCGAGTTGAGCTGGTCGACGTAGCCCTTGTGGTGCTTGCCGTAGTGCAGGCTCATCGTCTTGCGCGAGATCACCGGCTCGAGCGCGGACTCCGCGTACGGCAACGGCGCGAGCTCGAACGGCCCCACTTCGCCCGACGAATGAACGACGCGCTGGGAGCGTGCCTGCTCCGGGTGCTGCGTCTGCGCCATCTCAATGCTCCAGGTGCCGTCCGAAGTCCCGCACCTGTCGCTCCGCGACTTCACGCAACATACCGTAGCGCGTCTGCACCAGGCCGACGAGGTACTCGAAATTGCCGTCCGCGCGTTCCAGGTCGTCCTCCGTGATGCGCGCCCAGCGGCCGCGTACGTCGCCCTTGATCTCCTGCCAGTTGCCTGCGATCAGATCCCTGTTCATGTGAATCCTCCGGTGGCGCGCCGCCCGAAACGGCACGCGTGGACCCAGAATGATGCGAACCCCGTGCCAGAGGCGTTCGCTGCCCAATACAACGACTTGCAGTGGGCGGCCCGGAAGAATCTGCACGTCCGCGCCCCCCAGGGCCGGATTTTGCATGTCGCCCCTCGTTGTCGATTTTGCTCAACGGCGGTGCGAGGAACCCGGGCACGGGCTCGCGCGGTCTGAAACTCAACAGCCGCACGGGATGCGG
>DASTQG010000254.1:0-4189 GCA_035761885.1 Steroidobacteraceae bacterium
CTCCAGGTATTCGAGCTCTCCGACCCGGCGGTCATCATCGGCCTGTTCATCGGCGGCCTCGTGCCGTACCTGTTCGGTGCGATGGCGATGGAAGCGGTGGGCCGCGCGGCCGGCTCGGTGGTGGAGGAAGTGCGCCGCCAGTTCCGCGAGATCAAGGGCATCATGGAAGGCACCGCGAAGCCGGACTACTCGCGCGCCGTCGACATGCTGACCAAGGCCGCGATCAAGGAAATGATCGTGCCGTCGCTGCTGCCGGTGCTCGTGCCGGTCGCGATCGCGTTCCTGATGAACTTCCTCATGGGTCCCGGCGCCGGCATCCGCGCGCTCGGCGGACTGCTCATCGGCACGATCGTGACCGGGCTGTTCGTCGCGATTTCGATGTGCACGGGCGGCGGCGCGTGGGACAACGCCAAGAAGTACATCGAGGAAGGCAACTTCGGCGGCAAGGGCTCGGATGCGCACAAGGCTGCGGTCACCGGCGACACGGTCGGCGATCCGTACAAGGACACCGCGGGCCCGGCGATCAACCCGCTGATCAAGATCATCAACATCGTGGCGCTGCTACTGGTGCCGCTGCTGTAGAAAAACAACCACAGAGGGCAAAGAGAGCACAGAGAAGAGGAAGATGGGGTGATGTGAAGGGGAAGAATCTTCCTGTTTCTACTCACCAGGCATTTCTCGTCTTCTCTGTGCACTCCGTGTTCTCTGTGGTTGATCCCCCTTCATGCCCGTCGTCCACCTGGTGCGCCACGGTCAGGCTTCGTTCGGAAGCCCCGACTACGACAATCTCAGCGAGCTGGGCCGGCAGCAGGCGCGCTGGCTCGGCGAGTATTTCGCGCAGCGCGGACTGTGCTTCGCCCGCGCTGCCTGCGGCGCGCTGCGGCGCCAGCGCGACACCACCACGTTGATCCTCGAGTCGCTTCCCGACTGCGCGGCATCCGATCCCGACGACTGCCTGAACGAATATCGCGCAGCCGATGTCCTGCGCGCGCATGCGCGCGCGCTCGGTGACGCACAGGACCCGACCCGCAAGGACGACGTGCCGGCCTACTTCCGTCGTCTGCGCGAGGCGCTCACCGCGTGGTCGTCGCAGTCGGGGCTGCCGGGCACGGTCGAAACGTGGACCCAGTTCGGCGAGCGCATCGATCGGGCGATGGTGGCAGCGCTCGCGGGTCTGCCGCGAGACGCCCAGGTGCTCGTCGTCACCTCGGGCGGTGTGATTGCGCGCGCCGTGGCGAATGCGGTGGGTGCGTCGTCGCAGGTTGCGGTGGAACTGAACCTCCAGGTGCGCAACACGAGCATCACGGAGCTGCTGGTGGGGCGTCGGGGCACCCGGCTCATTTCCTTCAACGGCGTGCCGCACCTGGAGCGCGCCGATCGCCGGCACGCGATGACCTACACCTGAACGCGCGTCAGCCGCGGTTCGCGCTGACCTCGAACACCGGCATCTGCTCGACCCACAGAGCGAGCCAGTTGCGCCGATCCGGCGGCGTCGCCGCCAACGTTGCCTGCGCGGCGCGATCATCGCCCGAGAGCCGCAGCCATGCGGCGAGCACGACGGCCGATTCCTGATAGCGCGGCAGGCTGCGAACCTGCCGCAGCATCTCCCGGTACGCATCGCTCGCGGGACCGCGCCTGGCCAGTGCTTCGATCGCTGCGGGATCGGGCAGTTGCGCGCCGCGCACCCGCAGGCGCTGCAGCCAGAAGTCGAACGCCGCCGGTACGTGGCCGCGTGCCTGCTCGATGAGCGCTCCGTACAGGTTGTTCGGTGCGGAATGGCGCGACTCGCGATCGAACGCGTCGCGCGCCTGGTCCTGCTCGCCGGCGAGGTAGAGGAACCACACCTCGTCCCAACCGATGCTCGCCGAGACCTGGTCCAGCGCGCGCGCGCGCCGGATCGCGGCCAGACTTTGCTCGTGCTCGCCCACCGCGCTCAGCAGCATGGCACGGGTCTGCCACGCGTACGCGAAGTCCGGGTCCTTCTCCAGCGCGACGCTCACGGTGCGCAGGGCCTTTTCGGGCTGATGGTCGCGATAGACATCGAGCAGCGCCTGCGTGACGAACGCTTCGGCGAGATCCGGGTCGAGCGCGGTGGCGCGATCGAGCAGGCGCTGGGCTTCGCGAAAGGTTTCCAGCTCCGGCAGGCCCAGGTCCTCGCCGGTCTTGTGCGCATAGATGTCCGCGAGCGCCGCGTGCGCGGGCGCGTGGTCCTCGTTGCGCGCAACGAGGTCCACGAGAATCTCGCGCGCCTGCAGCGTCGCGTCGTGCTCGCGCCGACTCCAGAGCTGGCGCGCCCGCAGGTACTGTGCCGTCACGCTCGAATCCACCGAGCGCGATGCACCGCCGCCGTGCGAATCGCCGCGCGTGAACCAGAAGAGCAGCGTGACGGCGACGACGAGGGCGACCGCAACGCCGCCGGCGCTCCACGCGCGCAGTCGACGTGCCGGCCCCGGCGCCTGCGCCGGGACGCCGGGCGTCGCGGCAGGAATCTCGTTGCTCGCGACCGGCTGCATCAACCGGTAGCCACGCTTCGGGATCGTTTCGATGCTGCGGCCCTCGGGCCCGAGCGCCTTGCGCAGCTCGCTGATCACGGTGGCCACCGAATGCGGCGTGACCACCTTGCGTTCCCACACGCGTGCCAGCATCTGCTCGGTGCTCACCACTTCGCCCGCGCTGTCGTGCAGGTACTGCAGCACTTGCATGGCGCGCGCCTCCAGGCGCACGCGGGTGCCCGAAGCATGGACGATCTCGTGCGAACCCGGGTGCACGGTCCAGTCGCCGAGCGCCCAGGAAGAATTCCTGAGCTTTTCTGGTTCCTTTCCCGAGGACATGCGCGTCACGTTACACGACAGTCGTCCAAATGAAAGCGTGGTTGCCGACTGTCCCCGTTGCGCTGCTGGTGGCCGGCGCGGCGCTGGCGCAGATCCCAGCCGGTACACCGGACCAGCCGATCGGATCGCGCATGCAGCATCGCGTGGTCGAGCTGGCGCGAGGTCTTGCGCACCCCTGGAGCCTGGTCTTCCTGCCGGACGGACGACTGATCATCTCGGAGCGCACCGGTGGCCTGCGGGTTTTCGTCGACGGCGCGCTGCACCCCCGCGCCCTTTCGGGAGCTCCGCCGGCGCTGGCCAAGGGCGACGGCGGCCTGCTCGGTCTCGCACTGGATCCGCAGTACGCATCGAACCAGCGGATCTACATGTGCCTGGCGGCGGGCACGGAACAGGAGAACGCAACCGCCGTGGTGCGCGCCCGTCTGCGCGGTACGGCGCTCGAGGACACGAAGGAGATCTTCCGGGCCGCGCCGGCGAAGGCCAAGGCCAGCCACTTCGGTTGCCGCCTGCTGTTCCTTCCCGACCGCACGCTGCTCGTGACGCTCGGCGACGGCTACGACTACAAGGACCAGGCGCAGGCGCTGGCGAGTCACCTGGGCAAGATCGTTCGCATCACGCGCGACGGTGGGGCGCCTCGCGACAATCCGTTTCCCGGTGGCGCCCGGCCGGAGATCTACACGCTGGGGCACCGCAACGTACAGGGCATCGCGTTGCGACCGGGCACCGGTGAGATCTGGACGCACGAGCACGGAGCGCGCGGCGGCGACGAGGTGAACGTGCTGAAAGCCGGCGCGAACTTCGGCTGGCCGCTCGCGACGTTCGGGATCGACTACTCCGGCCAGCCGATCGCGCCGCTCACCTCGCGCAGCGACTTCGAGGCACCCCGCTGGTACTGGGTACCCTCGATCGCGCCGTCCGGCATGACCTTCTACGACGGCGCGCGGTTTCCCGAGTGGCGAGGCGATGTGTTCGTGGGCGGTCTCGCGGCGCGAGCGCTGTATCGCCTCGACCTGCAGGGTGGGCGCATCGTCGGCCAGGAAATCCTCCTCGCCGAGCGCAAGGAGCGCATCCGCGAAGTGCAGGCCGGGCCCGACGGCCTGATCTACGTCCTCACCGACGCGGCGGACGGCAAGCTGCTGCGCCTGGAACCAAGAGAATGATGGCCACGAAAGGACACGAAATACACGAAAGGGAATGAACGATCAGAAGCGGCGTCCATTCTTCAACGTGAGTTCGTCTTCTCCCTTTCGTGTCCTTTCGTGTTTTTCGTGGCTATTTCTTCTTCTCTTCCTCTTCCACGATGAACATGCCGAGCTGCTCGGCGACGTAGCCGGGCTTGTCCTCACCTTCAATCTCGA
>DASTQG010000255.1:0-4951 GCA_035761885.1 Steroidobacteraceae bacterium
CGGCCCGATCGTGGCACGGGTGTGTGCGCGCACTTCCGCGGTGATGATGGCGCCGATCGCGTAGTTGATCATGTAGCCGGGGCTCGAGACGAGCTGTCCGCGCACCGCCCACCAGGACAGTTCCGGGTGCGGCGCGATGCCCAGGTAGCGGCTCGTGATTTCGGTCCAGAGCGCATTCGGATCGGCAGCCGGATCGCGGAGCATGCGAATCTCGAACAGCCCCCAGGCCACGTCGAGCATCACGAGCGAGAACAGCTCGCGCATCGCGTCGGTGCGCGCCACGGATCGGCCGAGATATTTCTCCTGCCACGCCGGTTCGAACACGGCCCACGAAGGCACATCCGCGAAGGCTTCGATGAACAATGTGTCCGACCAGAAGAACGCGGGCCGCGCGCGCACCGCCATGTAGTGCACCGCGTGGCCGGTTTCGTGCACCAGCTCGTTGAGTGTGTATAGCCCACCGTCGTCGTAATTCGCCGATATCCGCGCCTGCGCCGGACGCCAGCGACCCTCGAGCATCCGGCCGATCCGGATGGTGTCAGCGTAGGCGATGGGTTCCTTCCCCGGTCGCGGAGCGAGATCGAAAAGGACATGCATCGGCCTGGGGTCCGCGCCGAGCTCGGTGAAGAAACGCTGGTTGACGGCGATGGCCTGCGCGAGCGGTAGTGCCGCATTGAGCGCGCGGCTCGCCTTGGCATGGCGGTGACGATAGTCCCAGGGTTCGATGGACGATGCGCCGGCGTTGGCCGCGTGCCATGCCTCGAGGAGGTCGATCAACCATGCTTCGAGCTGCGCGATATCCGTCTGCATCGCCTGCGCGGCGTCCGCGAGCGGTGAGGGTGCCGTGCGGTACGCGGCCGCCGCCAGCGGAATCATGCGCCGGTACGGACTGCCCGCGTCGTTGTACGCGTTGATCGCCCGCCACAACGGCGCCAGCGCCATGAAGAGCGCCTTGCGACGCTCCGGCTCGTCGATCTCCTGCAATCGTTGCAAGGCGCCGCCTCGCGTGAGGCGCTCGCCTTCGAAGAGGAGTTGATTGCCCACCTGGTCGAAACAGGCATACAACGCTGACTGGAGCGGCCTGAGCTGCAATTGGGTCGTCGCGTCCTTGCACAGGGCCTCTTCCGGCTGGGGCTCGTCGGCCGTTTCCGGGGCCGCGAGCTCCGCGACCAGCGAGGTCATGCGCGCCACGACGCGCGCGTCCGCCGCTGAAAGTTTCGCGGCGCTGTACCTCTTGAGGGACATTCGCACACGCTCGAGCGCTGCGTCGCGCCTCGAAGTCCATGTCCCGAGATCCGCGCCGTCGACCCTGGTGAGCAGGCCGGACTCGATCGTGCCGAGCGCGCCCTGGGCATCGAGGTAGTCCGCGAAGATCTGCTCCGTTTCCAGCAGGGAAGGGCGCTCCAGAGCGCTCGCGGAAAAGCTCAGCGCGAGCGCGGCGAGGACGAGGAGTTTCGACCCGTGCATGCGCAGCGTCGCGGCGCCGCTGAGTGCGTCAGTTGCCGACGACCAGGATGATCTTGCCGCGCGTGCGGCCCGCACGGTTGAGCTCCTGCGCCTGTGCCGCCTGTGCGAGCGGGAACGTGCGATCGACGTTCAGGCTGAACTTGCCGGCTTCGCTCAACGCGCGAACGGCTTCGAGCGAGACGCCTGCGCCTTCGTTGCCCTCGGGCGGCGGGCAGTCGAGCCCCCGCTCGGTGCATTGCTGCAGGTTCAGGCGGCCGGCGATGGAGATCAGCGTACCGCCGCGCCTGGGCACGACGTACGAGCGCTCGAGCGTTTCGCCGCCCACCGTGTCGAACACGATGTCGATGTCACGCGCGGCTTGTTCGAATCTGACCTTGGTGTAGTCGATCGTTTCGTCCGCGCCGATCGATCGCAGGTAGTCGTGATTGCGGGCCGATGCGGTGGCGATGACGATGGCGCCACGCGCCTTTGCGATCTGGACCGCCACGCTGCCCACGCCACCTGCGCCGCCATGGATCAGCAGGCGCTTGCCCTCGAGCGAGTCCACCGTTCTGACCAGGTAGCTCCAGACCGTGGTCACGGCCACCGGCAGACCGGCTGCCTGCTCGAATGTCATGTTCTTCGGCTTGCGCGCCACGTCGCGCGCGAAGGCAGCGACGTACTCGGCATAGGCGCCGCCGCCCGCAGGACTCGTGAGCGCCACCACTTCATCGCCCACGCGCCAGCCCTGAACTTCCTTGCCCACTTTCGCGATCACGCCGGCCGCGTCGAAGCCCAGGATCCGCTCGTTGCCGGCGCCACCGCGCGGGCCGCGCTCGCGCAGCTTCCAGTCGATCGGATTCACGCCCGCGGCGCGCACGCGGATCAGGACCTGGTCGTCGGCAACGCCGGGCAGCGGCGCCCGCTCGTAGCGCAGTACTTCGGGGCCGCCGGAGCCGTGTGCACGCACCGCCTGCATGTCCTGGGGAAGAGCACTGGAATCGGCGGCGATGGCCGCGGTGATGAGAAAGAGGAGTCCGACCGCACCGGTGAGGCGCGAGGAGAGACCTGGCAGCATGGGTTCAGTCCAGCCTTGTGTGGGCGCCGGCAGCGGCGACGAGATTGAGAGCATCCAGCACTGAATTCGTTTCGTACGGCATTGCTGATGTTACCGCACGAAGGGCGGCTGGGGGTCGCGGCCACGGGGGCGATCGTGCATGAGATACTGTCGTTCTCACGAATCGACTTCGCCTGATGGACCAGATTTCCTCTTCGCCAACGGCACTGTCGCCCTTGCGTCATACCGTGTTCCGGTCCATGTGGATCGCGAGCACCTTGTCCAACCTCGGCGGCGTCATCCAGTCCGTCGGTGCGTCCTGGATGATGCTATCCATCGCGGGGTCGGCCTCGATGGTCGCGCTGGTGCAGGCCTCGGTCGCCTTGCCGATCGTGCTGCTCGCCCTGGTGGCCGGCGCGCTCGCCGACAACCTCGATCGCCGCCGCGTGATGCTGGCCGCACAGGTCTTCATGCTGCTGGTTTCGATCGCGCTCGCCGTTTGCGCGTGGACCGGGCTCATCACGCCCTGGCTGCTGCTGCTGTTCACCTTCCTGATCGGCTGCGGGGCCGCATTCAACGCTCCCGCGTGGCAGGCGTCGGTTGGCGACATCATGCCGCGCAGCGAGCTGGCTGGCGCCGTCGCACTCAACAGCCTGGGATTCAACATCGCGCGCAGCGTCGGCCCGGCCATCGGCGGCGGAATCGTTGCAGCATCCGGCGCTGCCGCGGCGTTCGCGGCGAACGCGCTGACCTACGTGCCACTCATCGTCGTGCTGGCACGGTGGAAGCCCGCGCCCGTCGCGAAGTTGCTTCCGCCCGAAACGCTCGGCGTCGCGGTGGCAGCCGGCCTGCGCTACGTGGTGATGTCCCCCGCGATCCTCGTCGTGCTGCTGCGCTGTGCGCTCTTCGGCGTGGGTGCGAGCGCCGTGATGGCACTCATGCCGCTCATCGCCGCGCACCTCGTCGGCGGCGGCCCCCTGGTCTACGGCCTGCTGCTCGGGTCTTTCGGCGTCGGCGCCGTGACGGGCGCGATCGCGAGCGCGCGGCTGCGGGCGACGTTGACCACGCAGGCACTGGTGCGTTGGGCGAGTCTGGGTTCGGCCGCGGCTGCCGCCATCACAGCGATCAGTTCCTGGCTCGCTCTCACCATGGGCGTGCTGCTGATCGCCGGCGCCGGATGGGTGCTCGCGCTGTCCACGTTCAACGTCGGGGTGCAGATGTCCGCGCCGCGCTGGGTGGTCGCGCGTGCGCTCTCGATCTATCAGATGGTCGCATTCGGCGGCATCGCAGTCGGCAGCTGGCTCTGGGGCCTGGTTGCTTCCAGGCAGGACGTGGGCACAGCGCTGTTGGGGGCGGCCGCGGTGCTGCTCGCGTGCGGGCTGTTGGGCCGACGCCTGGCGCTCGCACCGGCGCACGATGCGAACCTCGATCCCTTGCGCACGTGGCGGGAGCCGTCGACAGCGGTGCCGGTCGAGCCGCGCACCGGGCCTGTGGTCGTCACTATCGAATACCTGATCGACGAAGCGGACTTGCTCGAGTTCCTCGCGGCCATGGCCGAGCGCCGGCGCATACGCAGGCGCGACGGTGCGCGCAACTGGCGCCTGCTGCGCGACCTGGCGAATCCGCGCGTCTGGATCGAACGCTACGAAACGCCGACGTGGCTCGACTACGTGCGCCACAACAACCGGCTGACCCAGGAGGACGCCGTCGTGCCGCAGCGCCTGCGCGCGCTGCACCGCGGCCCCGAAACGCCGCGAGTGCGACGCATGATCGAGCGGCAGACCGGATCGCCCCCGGCCACGCACGCGCACGAAACGCACGACCTGGCGGAATCGCCGACCGATCCGACGCGCTCGGTCTGATCCTGGCGGACACCGTGAGCGAACTGCTCCGAAGACTCGAGCCTCTCGGGCTTGCGCTCCGTGGATTACTGCCGGTCGCGTTCCGCCCGGTCTACGGCACGTGTGCCCGGCGGTTGGGTCTGGCTGTCTACCACTTCGCCGCGCCACGCCCCCGTCTCGCGCCCGCGCTCCTCGATGAAGTTCTTGAACTCTTCGACGGTGCGCTTTACGCGGGCGGCTAGGGCGCCCACCGCATCACCGATGTGCTCGATGGCACCCTCGGGGTCGTAGGCCATCACCAGTCGCACGCGCGTGCGGTCCGTGCCCAGCGGCTCGAAACGCACGGTTCCCGCGTTCGGCGCTCCCGAGACGCTGCGCCACGAGATGCGCTTATCGGGCTCCTGCTCCGTGATCTCCGCGTCCCACTCCTTCTCTTTGCCCCAGATGTCCGCGCGCCAGCGTACGTGCGTGTCGTCGAGCTGGCGCACTTCGGCCACACCCGACATGAAGCGCGGAAATTCCTCGAACTGCGTCCACTGGTTGTAGACCGCGCGCACCGGCGCGGCGACTTCGATCGACTTCTCGATTCTTTCCATGGGTTTTCCTT
>DASTQG010000256.1:0-3306 GCA_035761885.1 Steroidobacteraceae bacterium
CATGATGGTCTACCAGCAGCAGGGCACCGCGGGAAACGTTCCGCTGGCGGCCGCCTTCTCCGTGGTGCCGATCGTGCTGATCGCGATCTACCTCGCGTTCGCGCGTCGCGCGGGGGCGTTCGATGCACTCTGAACGCGCCCCGCTCACACGCATCGCGGCCTTCGCCGGCCTGGCGTTTCTTCACTTTCCCGTGCTCATCATCGTCCTGTACGCGTTCACGACGGAGGATCGCACCTACCAGTTTCCCCCGCCGGGATTCACGCTCAGGTGGTTCAGCGCGGCATTCGCGCGCGACGACATCTGGGCGGCGCTGCGGCTCTCGCTCCAGGTCGCGAGCGTTGCGACCCTGCTCGCGCTGCTGCTGGGCACGCTCGCCGCGTTCGCCATGGCCCATTCGCGCTTTCGTGGCAAGGACGTGATCACGCTGCTGTTCGTGCTGCCCATCGCGTTGCCCGGCATCATCACGGGCATCGCGCTGCTGGCGGCGATGCGCACGGCTGGACTCTCGGCCGGCTTCTGGACGATCGTCATGGGGCATGCGACGTTCTGCATCGTGATCGTCCACAACAACGTGATTGCCCGGCTGCGCCGCCTGCCGCAGAGCTGGATCGAGGCATCCATGGACCTGGGCGCCGACGGCTGGCAGACGTTTCGCTACGTGCTGCTGCCGCAGATCGCCACTGCCCTGCTCGCGGGGGGTATGCTGGCCTTCGCGCTTTCCTTCGACGAGATCATCGTGACGCTGTTCACGGCCGGGCACGATCGCACGCTGCCGATCTGGTTCTTCAACGAACTGTTCCGCCCGCGCGAGCGACCCATCACCAACGTCGTCGCGGTGATCGTGATCGCCGTGACGCTGCTGCCCATACTGCTGGCGTACTACGTCACGCGTCCAAAAGAGAGGTGAGTATGCAGACCAGGTTGCTCATCAACGGCAGGCTCACCGCAGGCAAGGGTGACGCCGTGGAAGTGCTCGACCCGGCGAGCGGCAAGGTGCTCGCCGAAGTGGCCGAGCCGTCCGAACAGCAGATCGACGCGGCGGTGCGCGCCGCGGGCGCGGCGCTCGGGGGCTGGTCGCGGACGGTGCCAAAGGACCGCGCGGCGCTGCTGATGAAAGTCGCCGACCGCATCGAGTCCCAGGCGCAGGAGTTCGCTCAACTCGAGTCGCAGAACTGCGGCAAGCCGCTGGCCGCCGTGCTGAACGACGAGATTCCGGCGATCGCGGACGTCTACCGCTTCTTCGCCGGTGCCGTGCGCGGCATGACCGGCGCGCTGGCCGGGGAGTACCTGCCCGGCTTCACCAGTATGATTCGCCGCGATCCGGTGGGCGTGGTCGCATCGATCGCGCCGTGGAACTATCCGCTCATGATGGCGGCATGGAAGCTCGCGCCGGCCCTGGCGGCGGGCAATACCGTGGTGATCAAGCCGTCGGAGCAGACGCCCCTCACGACGCTCGAGCTCGCGCGTGCGTTCGCAGAGCTGTTCCCTGCCGGCGTGGTCAACGTCCTGTCGGGCCGGGGCAAGCAGGTGGGAGCGCCGCTCGTGGCGCATCCCGGCGTGCGCATGATCTCGCTCACGGGCGACATGAGCACCGGCGAGAAGGTGTTGCAGAGCGCTGCGAAAGGCACCCGACGCACGCACCTGGAACTGGGCGGCAAGGCCCCCGTGATCGTGTTCGACGATGCGGACCTCGAGTCCGTGATTGCCGGCGTGCGCACGTTCGGCTTCTACAACGCCGGGCAGGATTGCACCGCGGCGTGCCGCCTGTACGCGGGCCCGAAGATCTACGACAAGCTCGTGGGCGGGCTCACTGATTCCGTCAGCACCATCAAGGTCGGCACGCAGGAGGAGGAGGGCGTGGAGATGGGTCCGCTCATCAGCGCGCAGCAGCGCTCGCGCGTGGCGGGCTTCGTCGAGCGCGCGGCGCAGAAGCGCCACATCGAGATCACGACCGGCGGCCGCAAACGCTCCGGCAGCGGCTTCTTCTACGAACCGACCGTGGTTGCCGGCGCGAAGCAGTCCGACGAGATCGTGACGCGCGAAGTGTTCGGGCCCGTCGTCTCGGTCACGCGCTTCAAGGACGCGGAGCAGGCGATCGCCTGGGCGAACGAATCAGAGTACGGCCTCGCCTCGTCGGTGTGGACGAAGGACATCGGCAAGGCGATGCAGGTGGCCGCTCGCCTGCAGTACGGGTGCACCTGGATCAACACGCACTTCGCGCTGGTGAGCGAGATGCCGCACGGCGGCATGAAACGCTCGGGCTACGGCAAGGACCTGTCGATCTACGCGCTCGAGGACTACACGGTGCCGCGGCACATCATGGTGAAGCTCTAGATCGCCCGCACCGATAGCTCCTCATGTCGCACAAGTACACGCCGCCTCGAGCGGCTGCGTGAGTGTGATCGGGAGCGCCGCGTTCGCTAGGTACGGGCGGGGACGTTCACATTTTCGGCGGTCGCGCGCTCGTTGGGAGCGCTGACGGGGTGGGTGCGCTCTGCAAAGGCATCGGAGGCATGGAAGCCGACGATGAGCCTCCAGGGACGGATTCACGGCGTCCTTTGCAGAGCGCACCCACCCCGGCAGCGCTATTCGATGACGCTCTTGCCGCCGAAAATGTGAATGTCCCTACCGGTTTGCGGCGTGATATTCGTCGTTCGGCCGCATGTCGATCGCGGCGGCGAAGCGGTTCGTCATGTTGAAGAACGAGGCCACAGAGGCGATGTCCCAGATCTCGCGGTCGCCGAAGCCCGCGGCACGCAACGCGTCGCGGTCCGCTTCCTCGACGCGCTCGGGCTCGGCGGTGAGTTTCTGCGCGAAGTCGAGCATCGCGCGCTGCTTCGGTGGCAGGCGCGCGGCGCGATAGTTCATCACCAGCATTTCGCCGAGCTGCGGATCGCCGGAGAGCTTGCGCACCGCCTGGCCATGAGCGGTCAGGCAGTAGTAGCACTTGTTGTGCGACGACACGACCACCGCGATCATCTCGCGCTCGAGCTTGCTGAGCGCCGACTCCGCCAGCATCAGCCCGTTGTACATCTCGACGAAGGCACGCAGCTTCGAGGCGTCGAAGCTGTACGCGCGCAGCACGTTCGGGACGAAGCCGAGCTTCTCGCGGCAGACCTCCAGGTACTCGAGCAGGTCCTCGGGCAGGGAAGGATCGACGCCGGGCCGGATGTCGAGCGCGGTAATCGGTTCGCCCCGCAAGGAACTGCCCTTGCGCACCGGCGCCGCGGAGCGCGCCTTTACGTCCGCGCGTCGCGCCTTTGCGCCTTTGCCACGCTTGCCTGTCATCACAGTTGCTCCTGCTT
>DASTQG010000257.1:0-12974 GCA_035761885.1 Steroidobacteraceae bacterium
GCCGAACGAATCCGTGCCGTGCAGGCGCCGCTGCTCGGCGTAGGTGAGCACGAGCTCCTGCATCGCACGCGTCATGCCCACGTAGCACAGGCGCCGCTCTTCCTCGAGGCCCTGCAGGTCGTTGAGCGAGCGCTGGTGCGGAAACAGGCCGTCTTCCATGCCGCACAGGAACACGACGGGGAATTCGAGGCCCTTGGCCGAATGCAGCGTCATCATCTGCACGCAGTCTTCCCAGGCCTGCGCCTGGCCTTCGCCGGCCTCGAGCGCTGCATGCGCCAGGAAGGCGTTCAGCGGCGCGAGCTCGCTGCCCGGCTCCTGCGTGAAGCCGCGCGCGGCGCTCACGAGCTCGAGCAGGTTGTCGACGCGCGTCTCGCCGCGATCGCCCTTCTCGCGCTTGTGGTGATCGAGCAGACCACTCGAGTTGATGACGTGATCGACCTGCTCGTGCAGCTCGAGCGCGCGGATCTCGTGCGCCAGCCGCTCGATGAGCACCATGAATGCGTGCATCGCCGCACCGGCCTTGGGGCCGAGCGAATCCTTCATGCAGGCGCCGGCCGCCACCCAGAGCGAGCTGGCGTTGGCGCGCGCGTACTCGCGCACGGCATCCAGGCTCTTCGCGCCGATGCCGCGCGCGGGCAGGTTCACCACGCGCTCGAACGAGCTGTCGTCGTCGCGGCTCTGCGTGAGGCGCAGGTAGGCGAGCGCGTCCTTGATTTCGGCGCGCTCGAAGAATCGCAGGCCGCCGTACACGCGATACGGAATCGCGGCCGACAGGAAGGCCTCTTCGAACACACGCGACTGCGCGTTGGAGCGATACAGGATCGCGATCTCGCGCCGCGAGTTGCCGCGCCTCACCCATTCGCGAATGCGGTTGACGACGAAGTCCGCCTCGTCGCGCTCGTTGAACGCCGCGTACAGACGGATCTGCGCGCCCTGCTCGCCGCTGGTCCACAGATTCTTGCCGAGCCGGCCGCTGTTGTTCGCGATCAGCGCGTTCGCGGCCTTGAGGATCGTGCCGGTGGAGCGGTAGTTCTGCTCCAGGCGATACAGCTTCGCGCCGGCAAAATCGCGCTGGTATTGCTGCAGGTTCTCGACGCGAGCGCCTCGCCAGCGGTAGATGCTCTGATCGTCGTCGCCCACGACGAAGGGCAGGCCTTCGTCGCCCGCGAGCAGCCTGAGCCACGAATACTGGATCGCGTTCGTGTCCTGGAATTCGTCGACCAGGACGTGGCGGAAGCGCCTGCGATAGTGAGCGAGCAGCTCCGGCCAGTCGCGCCACACTTCGTACGCGCGCAGCAGCAGCTCGGCGAAATCCACCACACCGGCGCGCGCGCAGGCGTCCTCGTAGGCCTGGTAAAGCCGGATGTACTCCCGCCGCGTGGGATCGCCGTTGTCCTTGAGGTTCTTCGGCCTGTGGCCCTCGTCCTTCTGCGCGTTGATGAACCACGCGATCTCGCGCGGCACCCAGCGGTTCTCGTCCAGGTCGAGTGCCTTGACCACCTTGCGCACGGTGCGCACCTGGTCCTCGGCGTCGAGGATCTGGAAATCCTGTTTCAGGCCCGCCTCGCGCCAATGCAGCCGCAGCAGGCGGTGCGCAAGGCCATGGAACGTGCCCACCCACAGCGCCGAGCCCGGAATGCCGAGCAGCGATTCGATGCGCCCGCGCATTTCACCCGCCGCCTTGTTGGTGAAAGTGACGGCGAGAATGCTGTGCGGCGAGGCGCCTTCGGCCTGGATGAGCCATGCGACGCGATGCGTGAGCACCCGCGTCTTGCCGCTGCCGGCGCCGGCGAGTACGAGTGTCGGAGCGAGTGGGGCGGTGACTGCGGCGCGCTGCGCGTCGTTCAGTTTGTCGGTCAGATAGGACAGATCCATGGGCCGCGCATTCTATCAATCCCGGCCGCCCGTAGGCGGTTGATCGCGCGGGGATAAGTCAGAGGGTCCTCGGGGCCTGCGGATCGCCGAGTCGATCGCATCTGCACCGGGCGGCAACGCAGCGCGCTCAGCCTCCCCTTGCATGCCCGCCAATCCGCGTACATACTGAACCACATGGTTCAGTATACCCAGACGCACTTCAATGCCTCCTTCGCCGCGCTCTCGGACGCTACCCGACGCGGCGTTCTGGAGCAGCTCGCCCGTGCAGACGCGTCGATCACGGACCTTGCCAAGAAGTTCGAGATGACCCTCACGGGCATGAAGAAGCATGTCGGCGTCCTGGAGCAGGCGGGGCTCGTCACCACGGAGAAGGTCGGGCGCGTGCGCACATGCAAGCTCGGTCTGTGCCGGCTGGAGGAAGAGGCGGCGTGGATCGAGAGATACCGCCAGCTCTGGGACGCACGCTTCGACGAGCTGGACAAAGTTGTCGAGGAATTGAAACGAAAGGAGAAGGTCGATGGACGCAGGAAGAGAAAGTAAACCTACCGTCATGAAGAACAGCGCGACGGTGGAACGCAAGTCCGAGCGTGAGCTCGTCGTTACGCGAACCTTCAACGGCCCGGCGCGCCTCGTGTTCGAGGCGTGGACCAAGCCCGAGCTGTTCAGGCAGTGGTGGGTGCCGAAGTCGATGGGAATGTCCCTGCTTTCCTGCGAAATGGATGTTCGTGTCGGGGGCAAGTACCGTTTGGAGTTCGCACACGCGGACTCACAGGCGGCGTTCTTCGGCACGTACAAGGAAGTAACACCGCACTCGCGCCTCGTCTGGACCAATGAGGAAAGTGGCGAGGGTTCCGTCACGACGGTGACCTTCGAGGAAAAAGGCGGCAAGACGTTGCTGGTCATGCACGAGCTTTATCCCTCGAAGGAAGCTCTCGACGCTGCCGGCACCGGGGCGGCGGATGCGCTGGGAGAGACGTTCGAGCAACTGGACGAGCTTCTCCTCACCCTGGGCGCGAGCGAGGGACCGTCATGAAGGCGTCGATCTCGCGGTCGGCCGCCTGGCTCTTCATCAGCGGAAGAGAACTACCAGGGGGTCGTCGCCGCCAGCTTGGCCGCTCCCGGTCGCTTAGTGCTCTTCGGCAAAGCGCAGCAGCGCGAGCGCGAGCGCCAGGAGCACGGGACCCAGGAACATGCCCACGGGCCCGAAGGCGGCAAGGCCTCCGAGCACGCCCAGGAAGGCTGCGAGCGTAGGCACTTCCGCGCGTCCGGAGATCAGCATCGGCTTGAGGAAGTTGTCCACCAGGCCGACCAGCAGCGCGCCCCAGAGCGCAACGAAAATGGCGGGCCCATACCTGCCCTGCGCGGCAAGGATGATGGCGGCCGGCACCCAGACCAGCGCGGTGCCCCCGACGGGCAGCAGCGCGACGACGAAACCGATGACCCCGAGCACCACCGCCGAAGGAATGCCGACGATTGCCAGACCGATACCGAGCAGCGTGCCCTGCAGGGCTGCCGTGAGCAGCGTGCCGAACACCACGGCGCGCGTCACCGCACCGACGAACGTCACCAGCTGCTCCTTGCGAGCCTTCGGCATGGGAATCAGGCTGACCGCGCGTTCATGCATCGCGTCGCCATCGCGCACGAAGAAGAACAGCAGGAACAGCACGATCGCGAATCCGACCACGGTGCCGACCGCTCCCATGAAGATGGTGCCGCCGAGCGAGGCCGCGTACTCCAGCACCTTGCGCGCGCCTTCCACTGCCCAGCTCTGCAACTGGGCTGGCGAGAACGGCAGGTATTGATCCATCCAGCCGAGCGCGCGTTCCACGAACGGCAGCGTCTTGAGCGAGGACACGCTGGTCACGTTGAGATCGCCCACTCGCGCCTGGAGCTTCTCGAGCAGCATCGCGCTCTGGCGCGCGAAAGCGACGCCGAGGGCCGTCAGCGGGCCGATCGCCAATACCAGCATGCCGGCCGTGAGCAGACCGGCGGAAGCGTTGGGCCGGCCGTTCAGCAAACGCGTGAGCCGCTTGTGCGCGGGATGCAGCAGGAACGCGAACAGCAACGCCCAGGCGATGGCCGACAGGAAGGGCCGCAGCACCAGGAACAACAGGTACCCGAGGATGCCGAGCGTCACCAGCGCAAACACGCGCCGGTAGAACACGCGGTTGTTGTTTTCGTTGTCCGCTGCCATGGAGGGGCGCAATTATGCGCTCGTCGAACGCTGCGCGGCGAGCGCTACTTGCCCGTGCCGCGGCAATCCGGGTCCACCCGAGTGCCGTCCGCTATTGCTTCGGTTTGATCGGATCGAGCGGGCGTCCCTGCTCGCATCTTGCAAAGAACTCCACGTCGAGCGCCGCGCCGGACCGTTGCAGCCACAGCGCTCCGTTGCGAGTGCCCGAACCCGGTCCGCTGTGCGGGATGCTCGCGGCGCGCAGGAAATAGCCGCCCGGGGCGTAGTCGCCCGTGAGCGTTCCGCCCGCGAGGCATTCGTTGAGCCGGTAGTCGCCCTCGAACAGAAAGCCCTCTTCGGCCACCGAGTGCCGCTCCCAGGGCACCTGGACACCGGCGGGCAGCTGCACGAACCAGGTGCGCGCACCGGTGCGGGCATCGCGCTTGAGGAATTTGAGGCGAAACGGCAGATCCGCGCCCGCGTTGCGGCTGAGCGTGCTCTCGGTCCACGGCAGTCGATCGAAGAGCGCGACCTGTACGCCCTGCTGCTGCTGGTCTGCCAGGGCGGCCGCGTCGGACACCGGCGGATCGAAGAACAGCAGCGCCTGCGTGGCCACTGCACTCGCCAGGCGCGGCAGCGGCGCCTGAGGCGGCAGGAAGGCGAAATCGCGTGGACCCAGCGTGTGCGCGCCGAGCCGCAGCCCACCTTCGATCACCACGATGTCGAGCGACTGGGCGAAGCGCGGCCGCGTCTCGAGCGCGAAGCCGGCGGGGAACTGCGCGAGCAAGGCCCGGCGTCCCGTTTGCGCATCGCCGCTCAGCTCGCGGACCTGCACGCCCGGCATGCGATCGAAAGCTCGCGCAGGCACGCGCTGCGCGGCCACGAAGCCGACGAACCCCTCGCGCGTCACGGGACCGGACACGAACTGCGGTGCCGGCTGTGCCGCGGCGAGGGTTGCGGAAAAAGCGAGTGCCAGTGCGTGTAAAGCCTTCAAAGATGCTTCGTCTCGACCACGGGCCCGCGCTCGGTGGCGGGAGGACGGCTCGAACGCACGAATTCTGCCACACGAGTGCGGTAGGTGCGTCCGACGGAGACCCGTCCGTGCGTGTTGAGAACGAAGCTGAAGGCGCTGTCCGAGTCGCGCTCGATCGACATCACGTGGGCGAGGTTGACGATCACGGAACGGCTGATGCGCAGGAAGCTGGCGGGATCGAGCCGCTCCTCCATGCCGTGCAGCGTGGAGCGCAGCGAGTAATGGCGCTGCTGGCCGGCGGCGTGGATCAGCACGTAGTTGCCGCTCGATTCGAGGAACTCGATGTCGGCGGCGTCGATGAGGTAGAACGAGCCGTCGCGCTCGCCCACCAGCCGCGCCGGCGGCTGCGCCTGCGGAGCATCGAACAGCGCGCGACGCAGCGACCCGACCGATACCGCGATCTGCTCGCGCAGCTCGGTCGTGAGCCCGGCGCCGAGCTGTCGGCGCACGCGATCGAGGGAGGCGCGAAAGCGTTCCTCGGAGACGGGCTTGAGCAGGTAGTCGACGGCGTTCTTCTCGAATGCGCGCACCGCGTACTCGTCGAACGCGGTCACGATGACCACCAGCGGGGTCACGTTCGGCGGCACGTGCTCGAGCACCTGGAAGCCGTTGTGCGGCCCGAGCCGGATGTCGAGCAGCAGCAGGTCGACCTGTGTCGTGCGCAGCCGCTGCGCCGCGTCGGCGGCATTGCTGCACTCTCCGATCACATGCAGCTGCGGATGCTTGCTGCACAGGCTGCGCAGCCACTGCCGGGCCGGCGCCTCGTCGTCCACGATCAACGTACGTATCACGGTCATGCTTACCCCGGTTGCTGCGACAGCTTCAGACGTGGAAATCTCAAGCGCGCCTCGAACTGGCCGGGCGCGGTGTTGGCGAGCACGACGCTCGCGGCGGATCCGAAGGCGGCTTCCAGTCGCT
This sequence comes from Steroidobacteraceae bacterium, assembly GCA_035761885.1. GTDB lineage: Bacteria > Pseudomonadota > Gammaproteobacteria > Steroidobacterales > Steroidobacteraceae > DASTQG01. Next base: position 6,000 of record DASTQG010000257.1, read on the forward strand.
CCGCCACGCTGCGCAAACCGAAGCCGCGCGTGGGCTTGTGCCTGGAAACGGGCGGCGGCAGCGGCTGCGCGCCGGTATTGCGCACGGTGAGCGCGATCTCGTTGCCTTGCGCTTCGCACGTGACGTCGATGCTGAGCTCTCCCTGGGTCGTGCCCAGGCCGTGTTCCACCGCGTTCTCCAGCAGCGGTTGCAGCAGGAGCGGCGGAATGGCGACGGAATCGAACTGCGACTCGACCTGCAGCCGGTATGCGAGCCGGTCCTCGAAACGCGCGCGCTGGATCTCCAGGTACTGCTCGCCGTGCTCGATCTCCTGCTTGAGCGGCACGAACTCGCTGTTGCGCTCGCTGAGTGCGCGCCGGAACAGCTCGCCGAGCTGGGTCACCATCTTTTCGGCGGCGCCCGGATTGGTTCGCACCAGGCCGGCGATGGCGCTCAGCGTGTTGTAGAGAAAATGCGGATTGATCTGCATGCGCAGCGCATGCAGGCGCGCCCGCTCGTACTCGGTCTCCAGCCGCGAGCGCAGCCACTGCTCGTGCCGGAAGCGCGCGAAATAGGTGAAGCCCGTGATCAGGCCCTGCAGGATCACGTACTGCAGGCCGCAGTCGAGCATTGCGGAGGCGTACAGCTTCAGCGCGTTGATCGTGTTCGGCCCGTCCAGCCGCGCCAGGCTCTCGAGCACCGTGATCTCCTGAACCCATGCGCGCGCGAGGACGAGCGAGGGGCGGGCGCACAGCCCGAACAGCACCGCGAGTCCGAAGTGCGCGGCGGCGCGCCACTGCCAGTTCTGCAACTCGTAGCCGACGCGACGCGAGGCGAGGCAGAACAGGATCAGGATCGGAAGCAGCAGCAGGTCCTGGACGACGAAGATTTCCAGGCTCAGTCCGTTGTTGGTGCGCGTGCCCTGTCGGAACAGCTCCCACTGGATGATGCGGGTGCAGGACACGTACACCCAGAACACGACGATGAACGTGACGAACGCGCGCAGCGTGAGCGGCTGCGAGCCGCTGGAACGGATGGGCTTTTCGGCGGACATGGCGAGCTCATTCTATTCGCGGCTCCCCCACAAGGGAGCGGTAAGGTGGCAATGGTCAGGCAGAGGGACGAGTGGTTGCGAACCGTGATCGTCGCCGCGCACCTCGATCCGTGGGCGGAATTCTTTTATACGTCAGCGCACAACAGGAGCCAACGCCATGTTCACCGCAGCCGCAGCAACCGCCGTCGTGCCAGATAGCCGCTGGAGTGCCGCCAGGACGATCCTGATCGCGGGCTGTGTCGCAGGCTTTCTGGACATCATGTACGCCATTACCGTGTGGGCGTTCAAAGGCGTGTCGCCGCTGCGCATTCTGCAGTCCGTCGCGGGCGGCTTGATGGGGCGCGAGGCGTGGACGGGCGGGCTTCCCACGGCGGTCCTTGGTGCTGTGGCGCACTTCGGCATTTCCATCGGCGCGGCGGCGGTTTTCTACTGGGTGGCGACGCGCTGGCGGTTGCTGACGGATCGCCCGTTGCTGAGCGGCATCTGCTACGGCTTCGGGTTCTACCTCTTCATGCAGTACGTGGTGCTGCCCCTCTCCGCGGCGCCCGGCGGCGGCGGTGGCAACTGGCGGCTCGACTGGATGCTGGCGGGCGCACTATTCGCCCACACGATCCTGTTCGGAACTCCCATCGCGCTGCTCACGCGCTACGGACGTCGGGGCGCCTGAGCCCGGATCGCTCAGCTTCGGGTCGGTGAGGAACGTCTCGTCGGTGAGGCTGCGCAGGAACTCCACCAGGTCGGCCCGCCCGCCCGCGTCGAGCTCGAACGGGACGATGCGTTCGTCGCGATAAGTGTTGCCCGCCGAGGGACCCAGCGGAGCCTGCCGCCCTCCCTGTGCATAGTGGTCGATCACCTCTTCCAGCGTCGCGATACTGCCGTCGTGCATGTAGGGCGCAGTCACCGCGACGTTGCGCAGCGTGGGCACGCGAAACCGGCCGTGATCGCTGCGCCGGCCGGTCGCGTCGGCAAGCCCGGCGGCGGCGTCGGGGTAGCGGCCGCTGCCGTCGACGTTGTACAGACCTGTGTTCGCAAACGCCGAGCTCGCCTGCGCATCGCGCTCGTGGCGCACGGGCCCCGAGAAGTTGATGCCGGAGTGACAGCGCGCGCACCCGACGCGCTCGGAATAGAAGAGCGTCATGCCGCGGCGCGCGGCGGTGCTCATCGCACTCGTGTCGTCATCGAAGACGCGTCGGTCGAACGCGGAGCGGCCGGAGATCATCGTGCGCTGAAAGCTGGCCAGCGCGCGTGACACGTTGCTCAGCGTGAACGGCGCCGTCTCGCCCGGGAACGCGTTCGCGAACGCGGCGCGATACCCGGCATCGGCAGCCAGCACGCGCAGCACCTCGGTTTCCCGGCCTTTCAGGCCCATCTCGATCGGATGCTCGTTGAGCATCGGTCCGCTGGCCTGCGCTTCGAGAGTTACGAGCGAGGGGTCAGTCCACTGGAGGTTCGCAATGTAGCCGGCGTTGGCGAGCGACATCGCGCTGCGCGGGTGCAACTCGCCGGTGGCACCGAGCGCACGGCCACGACCGTCGGTGAAGGCGAGCTCCTGCCGATGGCAGCTCGCGCAGGAGTAGGCTCCGGTGACGGAGAGGCGGGATTCGTAGAACAGCTGGCGGCCGAGCGCGACCTTCGCCTCGCTCATCGGGTTGTCCGCGGGCACCACCGGGCGCGGGAATCCCCGCGGCAGATTCCATTCGTAGTCTGCGGCGTGCGCGCTCATCCACGTGAGCAGCAACGCCGCAACGAGCGGATGCCGCCAGGCTCGCCCGCCTTCGCGCACGGCAGTCCCCGTCGAGGGCGCGTCAGCGCCAGGTGGAGCCCGGTGCGCCCGTATCGAGCGAGGCAGTCTGTTGCGCGAGCGTCGCGCGTTCATCGACCCACTGCGCAAAGGACTCGAGCGCCTGCGGATCGAGGCCGTTCGGGTTTTCCTTGCGCTCCGCCACGTACTTCTGCATCGCCTCGAGCAGCTGCGCGGCCAGTTCGCGCGAGCCGGAGAACAATTGCATGTAGGCGTGCTGCGCTTCCTCGAGGCGGTTCAGCCCGAGATAGGCTTCGCCCCGATACTCGATCGCTTCCGCATAATCGGGCTTGAGTTGCAGGGCCTGGTTGTATGAGCCGAGCGCGCTGTCGTAACGGCCGAGATGGCGTTGCGAGAAGCCGATGTAGTTCCAGGCCTCGTGCATCGCCGGCTGGTGAGCGACCGCGGTCTTGAACTGCTCGAGCGCTTTCTCGTAAGCGGACTGCGCCTTGGCGCGCGCCTTCTCCTGCTTCTCGGGCTTGGTGGCCTTCGCGGCGTCCTCTTCGAGGTTCGCGGCCTTCTTCAACTGCTTGATGCCCGAGTTGTACGCGGACTTGGCCAGCTCTTCCGGTGACGCTTCGCGCTGCGGCGAGGGCATGTTGCTGGGCATGGGGCTGCTGCCGGCGGCGCGAGCGCCCGAGTCCGGAAGCGCAGCCACCACAGCGGCGACGGCGGTCAACAAGGCAATCTTCCTGGCGTTCATGATCTCTCCCCCTGGGCCTGCAAGTACGATGAACCGGCGGGTCTGCGGCTGCCACTGACCAAAGTCGCGGGCTTTCACCCCGCCAACGAGGCGTCTCGTCATTGGAGAGGGCCCCCTGGTCCGGCGTTCCTTTCCGGCGCGGTCCGTTACGACGAGATTAGTCCCGTGCGCGCGACCGACGCTATCCTTCCCGGACATGCCTGAACCGACTTCGTCCCTTTCCGACGGCTGGCGCCACACGCCCTGGCGCGAAATCTTCCGGATCATCGCGCCTTTCTGGCTGTACGTGGCCCTGGCCAACGTCCTGACCGGCCTGCTGCTGAATGGCGGCATGGACTGGCCGTACGTCGCCTCGCGCGTTCTGCAGCACCTGCTGCTGTTGCCCCTGCTGCTGCTCTGCTACCGCCTGGCCCTCATCATCGGCTGGCCCGCGACCGGCCGACTACGCGCGGCACTGCTGCAACTGGCGCTGGGCATCGCGTTCGCCCTCAGCACGCGCTTCGTGGTCTGGGTGACCTTCTCGCTCGTGATGTGGGACCCCGCGTGGATGACGTCCGCGACGATGGAGCTGGTGCCCGAGCTGCGCATGATCGGGATCGCGTTTCTCATTTTCTTCCTGCCGTACTGGGCCGGCCTTGCGCTGCTGCTCGGTGTGCTTTCGTACCGGCGGCTGCGCGACGTGACGCTGCGTGCCGCGCATGTGGAGAGCGAGTACGTGAAGGCGCGTCTGCAGGTCCTGCATGGTCAGATCAATCCTCACTTTCTGTTCAATACGCTGCACAGTGTCCACGGCCTGATCGACGAGCAGCCCGCCGTGGCGCGCACGATGCTCGTGCGCCTCAGCGATCTCCTGCGCCGCAGCCTGCAACAGGGGCCGCGCGAGGAAAGCGGGCAGGGACAGATCGAGCTCGCCGAAGAGGTCGAGCTCACGCGCACTTACCTGGAGATCCAGCAGATGCGCTTCTCGGACCGCCTGCAGTTCGACATCCAGGTGGACAATGCGCTGGCGCGCGCGCGGGTTCCCGTCTTCATCCTGCAGCCGCTGGCGGAGAACGCGATCAAGCACGGCATCGGCGGGGAGAGCGAGCGCGTGGTCGTGCGCATCCGGGCGCGCACGCACGGCGGCCTGCTGGAGCTGGAAGTGGCGAACACCGCGAGCCGGCCGGCGCAGGGCGTGCGCGAGTTCGGCGTCGGCCTGACCAACACCACCGAGCGCCTGCGCACGCTCTATGGCGAACGCGCGTCGCTGAGTTTCGAGCGGCCCGCGGACAATGGCTTCATCGTGCGCGTGCGGCTGCCGTTCGAGGCAGAAAGCGCGCAGGCGGCCTGACTTGGCGATTCGCGTCCTCATCGTCGACGACGAGCCGATCGCGCGACGCACGCTGGAGAAGCTGTGCCTCGCGGAGAAGGACCTGCAGATCGTCGGCCAGTGCCGGCACGGCGAGGAGGCGATCACGGCCATCGCGAGCACGCGGCCGGACCTGGTGTTCCTCGACGTCGAGATGCGCAACCTGAGCGGCCTCGAAGTCATCGCGCGCATCGGGACCGAGCAGATGCCGCTGGTGATCTTCGTCACCGCGTTCGACCGTTACGCTGCGAAGGCCTTCGACGTGAACGCGGTGGACTACCTCCTCAAGCCTTTCGATGAGGCGCGCTTCAAGACGGCGCTGGCGCGTGCACGTGAGCGGTTGTCGGATGGACTCACGCCGGTTCTGCGCCACGCCATCGGCGAGAGCCTGCGCGCCGCGGCAACCGAAGTGGTCAACGGCGCCGGCCGCAAGCCGCTCGACCGCGTCGCCGCCGAGGACGACGGCCGGCTGGTGTTCGTCGAGGCGGCCGATATCCAGTGCATCGAGGCGCGCGGCAATCACATCGTCCTGCACACCCGCGAGCGGTCACACCTGCTGCGCGCAACGCTCCAGCAGGCCGAGACGCTGCTCGACCACGGCTCGCTGATGCGCATTCATCGCGGCATCGTGATCAACCGGCGTTTCGTGCGCGAGCTGGCGCGCACGCCCGCGGGCGAATACCAGTTCACGCTGGCGAACGGGCAGAAGTACGTGTCGAGCGCGGGTTACCGGCAGGCGGTGCTCGACTATCTGAAGCAGAGCAAGGTCTGATTTTGTCTTACGGTATCTCGACGAAGTCGTCCGTGCGCGGCATTTCTTCCATGCAGCGCGCAAGCTCCGGCGGTGGCGCGGTGAGCTTGCGCGCCGCGAGGTCCAGCCACCCGCCGTGACTGATCACGCGCGCCGACATCTGCCCGTCGGCACGGAAGAACTCGTTGCGCAGCCGAAAGCGCGTGAGGTCCGCGCTGAGCCCGCTACAGGCGAGCGTCACGGTCAAAGGATCCAGGAGGCGCAGCTCGCGGAAATACTCCAGCTCGTCGCGACGTATGACGGGCCCGAAGCGCAGGCGCTCGAACTCGCGCATCGAGAAGCCGCGGTCGAGGAAGTACATCATGCGCACGTCGGCGCTGCGGTCGAGATAGGCCGTGTTGCGCATGTGCTGGTTGGCGTCGAGATCGCCCCAACCCACCTGAAGTACGCGCGAGAATGGCTCGGCCATGGCTACAGGTAATGATCCACGAGCAGCAGCGCGAACAGCAGCATCAGGTAGTTCACGGAATACTTGAACACGCGCATGGGCAGCTCGATGCGCCCACCCCTGAGCTTCATCTGCAGAGCGTAGCGCAGGAACACCCCGTCGAGGATCAATGCGCCGGCGAGATACGGCAGCCCGCTCATGCCCGTGAGATACGGGAGCACGGTCACCAGGCACAGCAGGATCGTGTACAGCAGGATGTGCAGCCGCGTGAACTCCAGGCCGTGCGTCACCGGCAGCATCGGTATTCCGACGCGGGCATAGTCGTCGCGGCGCGCGATCGCCAGCGCCCAGAAGTGCGGCGGCGTCCACGTGAAGATGATCAGGAACAGGATCAGCGCATTGGGATCGATGGTGTTCGTCACGGCCGTCCAGCCGAGCACGGGCGGTGCCGCGCCGGCCGCGCCGCCGATGACGATGTTCTGCGGCGTCGCGCGCTTGAGATACACCGTGTACACGACCGAATAGCCGATCAGCGAAAAGAACGTGAGGACCGCGGTCAGCGGGTTCACGAGCAGCGCCAGGATCAGCATCGAGGCGAGCCCGAGCGAGAACGCGAACAGCAGCGCGCCGGCTTCGCCCACGTGGCCGGTGGGAATCGGACGGCGCCGTGTGCGGATCATCTCCGCGTCGATGCGCCGATCGAGCACGTGGTTGATGGCTGCGGCGGAAGCCGACGCGAGCCAGATGCCGAGCGTGCCGTAGGTGAGCGCCGACAGCGGCGGCATGCCGGGGGCGGCGAGGAACATGCCGACCACCGCCGTGAACACGATCAGCGCGACCACCTTGGGCTTGGTGAGCTCCCAGTAATCGTGGATGCGCGACCGTGGCGGC